>JAHEFL010000118.1 GCA_024640205.1 Flavobacteriales bacterium
CGACGACTATAAGAAGATCATGACCGAGGTGCGGGCCGGGAAATTCCGGCCGGTGTATATGCTCCACGGGGAAGAGAGTTTCTTTATCGACCGGATCGCGGCCGAATTGGAGGAGCTGGCGGTGGAGGAACACGAACGGGACTTCAATCGATCGATCCTTTATGGCCGTGATGTGGACCCGGACCGAGTGAGGGACACCTGCCTCCGCTTTCCCATGATGGCGGAACGGCAATTGGTGGTGGTGCGCGAGCTTCAGAACTGGCGGATCGACGCGCTGGAAAAGCTGGAACCCTACCTGGCGAAACCCACCCCCACGACGATACTGGTCCTTTGCTACAAGCATAAAAAGGTGGATGGCCGCAAGAGCATCCTCAAGACCGTTCAGAAAGCCGGTGGCATTGTATTCCTGAGCGACAAAGTGCGCGAGGACAAGCTTCCCGATATGCTGGTGGGGGTGGCCCGCTCGCAGAAACGGAAACTGGGCGCTGCGGAAGCGCAATTGCTGGCGACGCACCTGGGTAGCGATCTGGCCAAGGCGGTGAAGGAGGTGGAGAAGCTCTGCCTCGTCACCGAGGAAGGAGGGGCGATCACAGCGGATATCATCCAGCGTTTCGTTGGGATCAGCAAGGAGTACAATGTGTTCGAACTTCAGAACGCGATAGGCACGCGGAACGCGGAAAAGGCGCAGCGCATCGCACGCTATTTCGCCTCCGACCCGAAGGACCATCCCCTACCGGTCACCATCGGTTTCCTGAACACCTATTTCACCAAGCTTGCCATCGTCCATAACAACAGTGGCAAGGGGCAGCAGGAAATGGCCTCCGCCCTGAAGGTGAACCCCTACTTCGTACGGGATTACATGGCGCATTCCAGGAATTACTCACTTGCCAAGCTGGTGGACATCCAGCATCATTTGCGGCAATGCGACATGCGCAGCAAGGGATTGGGCGGCGATGGCGGCGACCATGGTGAGTTGCTGCGGGAACTGTTGGCCAAGGTGATGGCCTGAATGGGGAGGGCAGGAATTCAATGATCAGGCTACGGTGGTCCCCGTCCATGGAACGGTGCCCTGCTCGTCCAAGGCATTCCGCTACTTTAGCGGCCCTGCAAGGAAAATCACAAGCCCCATGTTCCGTGTATCCGTGAAGTTGCTCGTAGCACTCGTTCTACCGTTCCTCTTCGGCTCAGCCTTGGCTCAGACCGGTACCATCAGGGGTTTCGTGTACGACCAGAGTACGGGAGAGCCGGTGATCTTCACCAATGTGATCCTGAAAGGCACTACCACAGGTGCGGCCACTGACGTCAATGGATATTATTCGATCAGCAAGGTCCCGGTTGGATCATATACGTTGCTGGTGACCTACTTGGGATACGACACCCTGGAGCAGGATGTGAAGGTGGAACGGGACCAGATCGTGACCGAAAAGCTCTACCTGACCAAAAGCGCCATCCAGATCCGTGAGTTCGAGGTGACCGGGGAGAAACAGGAGCGGCAGAACCAGGTCGGCATGGGGGTAACAAAGCTCACTCCGCGCCAGATCGAGCTGATGCCAGCCGTGGGTGGGGATGCGGACCTTGCCCAGTACCTGCAGGTGGTCCCAGGGGTGATCTTCACCGGTGACCAGGGTGGCCAGTTGTACGTGCGTGGCGGCTCGCCCATCATGAACAAGATGATGCTCGATGGGATGGTGCTTTACAATCCCTTCCACAGCATCGGCCTCTTCAGCGTGTTCGATAACGATATCATCCGCAACGCGGACATCCACACGGCCGGGTTCAATGCCGAATACGGTGGCCGCATCAGTTCCGTGATGGACATCACCTCGCGTGATGGGAACCGCACACGGCTCAGCGGCAAGGTCAGCGCCAGCACCTTCGCGGCGAAAGCCATGGTGGAAGGTCCGATGAAGAAGCAGAAAAACCCCGGCGATGGCTCTTCCTCCTTCCTGTTGAACATGCGCCACAGCTACCTGGACCAGACGAGCAAGTCGATCTACAGCTATGTGGATACAGCCGGACTGCCCTTCAGCTTCACCGACATCTACGGGAAGCTTTCCTTCAATGGGGCGAACGGCAGCAAGTTCAACCTCTTCGGATTCAATTTCACGGACAACGTGAATTACCAAGGCATCAGTGACCTGGGCTGGACCAACTGGGGTGCCGGCACCAACTTCGTACTCGTACCGGCCGGCTCGGCGGTTCTGATCGATGGGATCTTCTCCGTGAGCAATTACACCATCCAATTGAAGGAAGCTGAGCTTGAGCCCCGCATGAGCGAGATCGCCGGCTTCAACGGAGGATTGAATTTCAAGCTGTTCAATGGGGAGGACGAGGTGCGCTATGGAGTGGAACTCCTGGGGTTCCGGACGAACTTCCAGTTCTACAATGCGCTGGGACGCGAGTACCAGCAGGAACAGAACACCACGGAGATCGCGGGTTACCTCAGCTACAAGAAGAAGATCAACTCCGTGATCGTGGAACCCGGCCTGCGTATGCAGTACTATGCGTCGCTTTCCGTGCTCAGTCTTGAACCCCGTATCGGTTTCAAGTGGAATATCACGGATGATCTACGCTTCAAGTTGGCCGCAGGGCGTTACAGCCAGAACCTGGTGGCTGCCAACAGTGACAGGGATGTAGTGAACCTGTTCTATGGATTCCTCTCCTCGCCGGATGATCTGCCGGATGAGATCACCTTGAGGGATGGCACCACGCGCGAGGTGAAGGACCCCTTGCAGCGGGCCAACCATTACGTGGGCGGCATCGAATACGATCTGTCCAACAACCTCACCGCGAATTTCGAGGTGTATTTCAAGGACTTCAGGCAGGTGACCAACCTGAACCGGAACAAATTATTCAACGACACCCCCGAGTTCGCCGACAAGCCGGATGAATTGAAGAAGGACTACATCATGGAGACGGGCCAGGCTTACGGCGCGGACATCATGCTGAAATATGAGAAGGGACGCACCTTCATCTGGGCGGTATACAGCTACACCTTTGTGGATCGCTTCGATGGCATACAGACCTATAATCCCATCTGGGACCGACGTCATAATGTGAATTTCGTGGCCAGCAGGGCGTTCGGGAAGTTCGATGCCTGGAAGGTCAATGTTCGTTGGAACTTCGGATCGGGATTCCCCTTCACACAGACACAGGGGTTCTATGGCGAGATACCGTTCAATGGCGACATCAATACGGATATCGTGAGCAGCAATGCGGATCTGGCCACCATCTTCGGGCCGCTGAACGACGGGCGCCTGCCCACCTACCACCGATTGGACCTGGGGATCACACGCACCTGGCGCCTGGATGAGCACAAGATCATCGAGGTCGACTTCAGCATTACGAACGCCTACGATCGGCAGAACATCTTCTACTTCGACCGGGTGCGCTTCGAACGGGTGGACCAGTTGCCCATCCTGCCCAGCATCGGAGCGAGTTACCGCTTCTGATCCAAGCAGGCAGCGAAAGGGGATGCTCCACCAGGGCCATCCGGTCGTGTGTGCCCTGCAGGCGCGCCTCGTGAAAAAGGCATTTCACGGCAGATGGATCCGAATGAACGCGGATAACTACCCAGCGCCGGGTGTGTCGCGATCCACGATCCCTGTGCATTCGTGTGTATCCGTGGTTCCATCTCTTCCACTCGAAGCGCCGTCAGGCGCGCCCCATGAATTAGGCATTTTACCGCCGATGGATGCGGATGAACGCAGATGAACGCGGATATCTACCCTGCGCCGGGTACGTCATGATCGACCATCCCTGTGCATTCGTGTGTATCCGTGGTTCCATCTCTTCCACTCGAAGCGCCGACAGGCGCTGAGGAATAGACCCGATAGCCTTATATGCGCTACATGGCTCCTATCGCTTAGCTTTACGCCCCGTGATCGTCGGCCAGACCCGGCGTTTCCAACAGGCGATGACGGGTTCCACCAAGTATATTTTCGTTACCGGCGGGGTGACGTCCTCGCTGGGCAAGGGCATCATCAGCGCCAGCCTGGCCAAATTGCTCCAGGCCCGCGGCTTCACCGTCACGATCCAGAAGCTGGACCCGTACATCAATGTGGACCCCGGCACGCTCAACCCGTACGAGCATGGCGAATGCTATGTGACCGAGGACGGCGCCGAGACCGACCTGGACCTGGGGCATTACGAACGCTTCCTCGATGTGCCGACCTCACAGGCGAACAACGTCACCACCGGGCGCATCTACCAGAATGTGATCAACAAGGAGCGCCGGGGTGAATACCTCGGAAAGACCGTACAGGTCATTCCGCACATCACCGATGAGATCAAGCGGAACATCCAGGCGCTCGGACGAAAGGGCATCTACGATTTCGTGATCACCGAGGTCGGTGGCACCGTGGGCGATATCGAAAGCCTGCCCTACGTGGAAGCCATCCGGCAACTGAAGTGGGAGAAAGGAAGGGATTGCCTGACCATCCATTTGACCCTGCTTCCCTACCTGCGTACTTCGGGGGAACTTAAGACGAAGCCCACGCAGCATAGCGTGAAGGAACTCCTGAGCCTGGGTGTGCAACCGGATGTGCTGGTCTGCCGAACAGAGCATGCCATGATCAAGGGCATGAAGGACAAGATCGCCCTGTTCTGCAACGTCGAGTCGCGCTCGGTGATCGAAAGCCGCGATGCGGACACGATCTACGACGTACCGCTGATGATGTTGGAGGAAGGTTTGGACGAGGTGGTGCTGAGCCGCTTGGGGATCGAGAACTACCCCGAAGCCGACCTGACCCAGTGGAAGGATTTCCTACGTCGCTACAAGGAACCGAAAGGCGAGGTGCACATCGGGCTGGTGGGCAAGTACGTGGAACTCCAGGATGCTTACAAAAGCATCAAGGAGGCCCTGGAACACGCAGGAGCCGCCCTGGAAACACGCGTACGGATCAAGTGGATCCATAGCGAAAAACTGAATGCGAAGAACGTAGCCAAGCACCTGTCCGGGCTCGGCGGCATTCTGGTGGCGCCGGGGTTCGGGCATCGGGGGATCGAAGGAAAGATCGAGGCCATCCGCTATGCCCGTGAGAACAAGGTGCCCTTCTTCGGGATCTGCCTGGGCATGCAATGCGCCGTGATCGAATTCGGTCGCAACGTATTGGATCTGGATACGGCCAACAGCACCGAGATGGATCCGGATACGGCCCATCCGGTGATCGCCTTGATGGAGGAGCAGAAGTCCGTGGCGGACAAGGGCGGCACCATGCGCCTGGGAGCGTACCCCTGCAAGCTCAGCGAAGGAAGCCGCTCAGCAGGGATCTACGGCAAGAAGGACATTTCCGAGCGGCATCGCCACCGTTATGAATTCAACAACAGCTTCCTCTCCCAGTACCAGAAGGCCGGCATGATCGCTGCCGGGATCAACCCCAAAGGCAAGCTGGTGGAGATCGTGGAAGTGAAGGACCATCCCTGGTTCGTCGGTGTGCAGTTCCACCCGGAATACCGCAGTACCGTGGCGCAGCCCCATCCCCTGTTCATCAGCTTCGTGGACGCTGCCCTGGCTTCAGGTGATACGGCCAATGCGACGTCCAAGGCCTCTGAAAAGGAAAAGGTCTGAACCGGATCATCATTGGACTGCGACATCAACGGGGTCCGGTCGATCATCATGCCCGGCTATCTTTGGCACCCTTCCATCATTCCTTGAATTCCCACCACGCATTTCATGGATCGTAATTCCATCGTCGGTTTCGTTCTGATCGCCGCCATTCTTGGTCTCTACACCTGGTACACCATGCCCAGTGCGGAGGAGCAGGCACGGTACCAATGGCAACAGGACAGCCTGGCGCAGGTGGAACTGGAGAACCGCGGTCGGGAGGCAGCTGCCGCACTGAAGGAAAAAGCAGCGCAAGCCGCATTGAGCGATACGATCATGCCTGGTGGGGCAACGTTGAGCGAAGCACCGGTGTTGGACAGCGCTGCCGTCGCTTCTCAGGACAGCGTGCTTGCCATGCAACTGGCACAGCGCTTCGGTCCTTTTACTCCCGCCTCCAGCGGGGAGGGTTCGGAAGTGGTGATCTCCAACGAGCGTTTGCAGGTGAGCATCAACACCTTCGGCGCGCGCCCCACGGTGATCCGGCTGAAGGAATACAGCACCTACCACGGTACCCCGCTCCTGCTCGCCGATCCGGATTCGGGCACCTATGAGCTGCGCTTCATGGTGGGCAACACGGACATCAGCACCAAGGACCTGTACTTCACTGC
>JAHEFL010000119.1:0-1003 GCA_024640205.1 Flavobacteriales bacterium
CCATGCCCAGAAATGCACCCAGCTCAGCGTATCACTGAACATACGGGCCTTCATGAGGCGCTGAAGGCTGTAGTACACCCCGGCGAAAATGCCGTTGCCTACGAAAGCGAAGATGACGGCGTTGGTATGCAATGGGCGCAACCTTCCGAAGGTGAACCACTCTGCGAAGTTCCACGAGGGAAGCACCATCTGCAGGGCTGCGGTAAGTCCTACCAGCATACCGACGATACCAAAAATGATCGTCGCCATGATGAAGGCGTTCACGATCCGGTTGTCGTATTGGAATCGTTCCATCATTGCGTCAAGCGTTCTTTGATGAGGGGTCTGTGGACGAACGTACCAAGGGTTCACTACCAAGGATCCGCACCGCCGGCGAACGATCATCGTCGAACTGCCCGGTGCGTATGGCCCAAACAAAAGCTCCCAGGAAAACCAACGCCACGATGGTGCTGGCACCGATCAATAGGAAGATGATATTCATTGGACGGTTGTTGCCGACGCCAAAAATCCCGAGGCCATCACGACAGGAGCATGACCCCACTCATCGACGATACTGACATTCGTCATGTACCATTCCTTCGTCCGATCCCTCTCGCCGCGATGCTGATGGCCAATGTAACGAAGCCCACCACAGTGACCGAGCTGAGCGGCATCAGAATAGCAGCTACCAGGGGGGTCAACGTGCCGGCCACCGCAAAGGACACACCCACCACGTTATAACAGAGTGAGATCCCCAAGCTGACCATGACCACTCTTCGAGCCCTTCGTGCCAGAAGGAGGGCATCCGGTAGTATTCCGATCTCCTGCGCATCGAGAATGGCATCACTGGCAGGTGTGAGAGCCACACTGGACTCGCTCACACTGATCCCCACATCGCTCTGTCGGAGGGCTCCCGCATCGTTCAATCCATCCCCCACCATCAGTACCGTGGCCCCATTCCGCTGAAGGTCCGATACGATATCCGCCTTGTCCTTCGGAGATCTATCGACGTACACCTCATCAT
>JAHEFL010000119.1:1013-6213 GCA_024640205.1 Flavobacteriales bacterium
ACCGAAGCATCACCGGTAAGCAGCCAGGTCCGTGCATAACGACGCACCCCTTCCACCGCGGTGGCCATCCCTGGACGGGATCGCTTGCGCATGACGAAGTGGCCACGGTGCATTCCCGCGATGGCGATGTGCACCTGCATCTCACCCTCCTTCCGTTCCGCAGGAGCTCCTCCAGTGAATCCGGCCGACCCGATGCGGAGCCCAAGACCCTGGACCGTACCACTCATCCCTTGCCCCGGGACCTCCTCCACCTCAACCGCATCAAAGGGGTCACCATTCAACGCGTTGTAGATCGCCATGCTCAGTGGATGGGAGCTGTTCCGCGCGAGCGAACGCACTTTTCGTTCCTCCAACTCCGTGAGCGGTGCACCAACAAAGCACAGGTCGAAAACCTCCCGTGCAGTGAGCGTTCCGGTCTTATCGAAAACAGCAGCGTTCACGCGCGCCAACCGTTCCACCACATCACTATCCCGCAGGAACAAGCCATTTCTCCCCAGGATCCTCATCGTATGTCCATATGCAAACGGCATACTGAGGGCCAGGGCACAAGGACAGGCAACGATAAGGATGGCCGTTACCACGGGCCACACCATGTCCGGGTCACGACCGGCCCAGAACAGACCGGCAGCGATGGAAAGTAGGATCACGGCCAAAGTGAACCGCTTGGCAACGCCATCGATCATGCGCGGCATGACAGGCCGCCCGGAGCTTCCTGCATGTTCCTCCCAAAGCCGTTTCAGGCGGCTCTGTTCAAAGGGCCGAAGAACCTCCACCTCGATGGCCGCGCCGCGCTGTCTTCCACCGGCGTGGATCGTATCACCCACCTCCCGCTCGGTGGGGATGGACTCCCCGGTGATGAAACTGTTATCAATGTTGCCACCACCGGCGCGCAACACACCATCCACGGGGATCAATTCCTGGTCCCGGACGATGATCCGATCCCCGATGCGCAATTCCGCAACGTTGACGGCCTCCTCCATTCCATTGCGCACACGCAGGACGACCAAAGGGAGGAAATCGTTGAGCGAACGATCGAAGCTCATGGCCTGATAGGAGTACGCCTGGTACCACCTTCCAATAAGCAGGAAGAAGATCAGGCCTGCCAGGGAATCGAAGTATCCCGGTCCGGTACCCGAAAGGACATCCCAGGCGCTTCGGGTGAATAGTGCCACGATACCCAAGGCGATCGGCACATCGATATTGACCGTTCGGATCTTGATCCCGGCCCATGCGGATCGGAAGAAGCCTGCACCGGAAAAGAACACCACCGGCAGGCTGAACATGAAGTTCAAGAACTGGAATCCCTTTAACAAAGCGGGATCGGAAGCGCTGGCACCCAAGTATTCAGGGAAGCTGAAGAGCATGATGTTGCCGAACACGAATCCAGCCACACCAAGCTTCACATAGTCCATCCGTGGGATCCCTCCCGAGCGTTCCGCATCATCCTTTCCACCAGCGGAAAGCAATGGTGGGTAACCGATACGTCCCAATAATTCGACGAGCGCGCGAAGACCCAGGCGATCCTCGTGGAAGGTGATGGTGAGTTCCTTCTCCGAGAAACGCACTCGCGATCGAATGATGGCAGGCTGTAACCGTTGCAGGTTCTCCAACAGCCAAATGCAACTGCTGCAATGCATTTGCGGCACATGAAGTCGCACCCGGGAGATGCCGTCCATGCTGAACTCCACCAACTTCCCGCGTACCTCGGGAAGGTCGAACAGCTCCGATCGGATCGAAGTGGTATCCCGCTCCTCCCTGATGCCTGGTCGCTCGCCGTATTGGTAGTAATCGCACAGGCCACTTTCCTGCAGCAGGCCGTACACGGCCTTGCATCCCTGGCAGCAGAAGTCCTTGGCATCGAAATGAACATGCTCCGCACGCACCGGATCACCACAATGGTAGCAGAGCAGGTTCTCGATCGTACGTTCCTTCACGCGTCAAAGCTGAGTGCTACGTTCCACGGAGTTCCTGACGAACATCATTCTGTTGATCGCAGTGTGATGGGATCATCCATCACACGGCAACATCGCTTTTACTTTAGCACCTCACGAACGAACCAGATCAGCAGCGGACATGAGCGATCCGATCCGTCAGATAGGCAGTTTCCTAGGGCATCTCATCAAAGCGCGAACGGAACATGGTGTGCACAGCCCGTTCGTGTACGACCTGATGAGCAAGGTACTCCGTCCCTCCGATAACAGGCCTGAGCTGGAACCGATCGAACAACTTCGGAAGGACCTGATGAAAAGCAAGCAGGCCATCCGTGTGAACGACCTCGGAGCTGGATCCCGTGTATTCGACCTACCTGTTCGACGTGTGGCGGATATCGCACAGACAAGTCTGATGTCCCGTAAGAACGCGAACACGCTGTTCCGCCTGGCCCGTTATTTCCAGCCCACACATGTTCTGGAATTGGGGACCTCCTTCGGGATATCCACCTTATACCTCGCCAAGGGTGCGGAGACTGGTACGGTGACGACCATCGAAGGCTGCCCGCAAACACATGGCATCGCGCTGGGGCACTTTGAACGGATGCACCAGTCCAACATCGTACCGCTGCTCGGAAGCTTCAGGACGCGACTGGGGGAGGCACTGGGCACAATGGAACGGTTGGATCTGGCATTCATCGACGGGCATCACGTGAAGGATCCCACTTTGGAGTACTTCGAGCAGTGCCTCGCAAAGTCACACAATGACAGCGTGATCGTGCTGGATGATATCCATTGGAGCGATGGCATGGAGGAGGCGTGGGAGGATATCAAGCGACATCCCCGGGTAACAGTGACAGTTGATCTGTACGACATGGGGATCGTGTTCCTCCGCAAGGAACAGGCTCCCGAGCATTTCCTGTTGCGCTATTGAAGGTCACTCCTTGCGCAGGGGCACTGTGCGAGGCAATGTGGTCCACGGAGACTGCCATCGAACAAAAGCACGGCTAACACGGTTATCGAGCCCATGAAGATCTACACCAGGACAGGCGACAAGGGCGAGACCGGATTATTGGGGGGAACGCGTGTACCCAAGAACGATCCGCGCATTGAAGCGTATGGCACCATCGATGAACTGAACAGCCACATGGGCATGTTGCGCGATCTCGCAGCTCCGCATCACGCGGCATTGATCACTAGGATCCAATCAACCCTGTTCGCCATCGGGTCACGACTGGCTTCGAACAGCGCAGAAGAGGCGGCGAAATTCCATGTGCCGCACGTGACAGATAGGGACATACTGGAGTTGGAGAACACCATGGATTCCATGGATGCGGAGTTGGAGCCGATGCGGAATTTCATCCTGCCCGGCGGGCATCCGGCCATATCCCAAGCACACATATGCCGGACCGTCTGCCGCCGTGCGGAACGACGCATCGTCGAATTATCCGCACAGACCGCACTATCCGAGGAGATGATCCGATACATGAATCGCTTGTCGGATCTATTGTTCGTGATGGCCCGCCATTTAGGCCTGTCGCACGGGGTGAAGGACATCCCGTGGAAGCCCCGTGGGGAGGGGGCTTAAGGACCCTTGAAGCAGGCAGGTGGAGGGCATATCCCCGCCGTGGTTGAAAACTCGGGGGCCGTCGTATGCCTATCCGGCTATATTTGCGGCCAATTTGATGGACCCTAACACGGCCAACTAGGATGTATTGGACACTTGAACTGGCCTCCTATCTGGAGGATGCGCCCTGGCCCGCGACCAAGGATGAGCTCATTGATTTCGCGATGCGGACCGGTGCGCCATTGGAAGTCGTGGAGAACCTGCAAGGCATAGAGGATGATGAAGAGGTCTTCGAGACCATCGAGGACATCTGGCCGGACTACCCTTCGAAGGAGGACTTCTTCTTCAATGAGGATGAGTACTGAGCAAGGACAGAAAGAACACCAAAGCCCTCCGCAATACCGGGGGGCTTTTTCATTTCCTACCCTATCCCTGTCGCAATGGCAGCTTGCTAGGAACGGCAGGGTCTGTGCACGAGGTAAGCGGCTACATTTGCACACGCTGAACGATCGGGGGTCCGATGCGATGCGGAGGAGGTGACACAGACCTGGTCGGTGAACCTGCTTCGGAGCGTTCCCTTACGGGCCCGTATCACCTTCAGTCCCGAACACAAGCACCATAATTCCTGACCATGATCGGCACGTTCACAAAGGCCCTTAAGAAAGTATTCGGCGATAAGGCTCAGCGCGACCTGAAGGAGGTTACGCCGTTGGTGGAAATGATCAACGCCGAATTCGCCAAGCTGACCTCCCTGAGCCATGACGAATTACGTGACCGTGCCACGCAATTGAAGGTCCGCATAGCTGCGCGCACCAAGGACACCGATGAGCGTGTGGCCGCGTTACGCGAGGAGATCGAATCGGACCCACGTATGGACATCCATGAACGGGAGAAGCGCTATGAGGAGATCGACAAGCTGATGGAGCAAAGCTTGAAGCAGATCGAGGAGGTGATGTTGGAGGTCCTGCCGGAAGGCTTCGCCGTGGTGAAGGAGACAGCACGTCGCTTCAAGGAGAACGCTGAATTGGTGGTGACCGCCACCGACCGGGACCGTGAATTGGCCACCGTGCGGCCGGATGCGATCCGCATCGAGGGCGACAAGGCCATCTGGAAGAACACCTGGATGGCAGCCGGTAACCCGGTGACCTGGGACATGGTGCATTACGATGTGCAGTTGATCGGAGGAGTTGCCCTGCATAAGGGGCGCATCGCTGAAATGAGCACCGGTGAGGGTAAGACGCTGGTGAGCACCCTACCCGTTTTCCTCAACGCACTGGCCGGTCGCGGTGTGCACCTAGTGACCGTGAACGACTACCTGGCCAAGCGTGATGCGGAATGGATGGGTCCCCTGCATGAGTTCCATGGCCTGCGCGTGGATTGCATCGACAAGCATCAGCCCAACAGCCCGGAACGGCGCATGGCCTACATGGCGGACATCACGTACGGAACGAACAATGAGTTCGGATTCGATTACCTGCGCGACAATATGGCCCACACGCCGACCGCGCTGGTGCAGCGCAAACACCACTATGCCATCGTGGACGAAGTGGATTCCGTACTGGTCGACGATGCCCGGACCCCGCTGATCATCAGCGGCCCGACACCGAAGGGTGAAGTACACCAGTTCGACGAGTTCAAGCCGCGTGTGGAGAGGTTGTACAATGCACAGCGGCAACTGGTGACGCGCCTGTTGAAGGAGGCGAAG
>JAHEFL010000120.1 GCA_024640205.1 Flavobacteriales bacterium
GGTTCGCAATAGGTGGATTCGGTATCCAACCAGCGGAGTTCGCCAAGTTCGCCACATCGCTCGCGCTTACCCGTTATCTGAGTGGAATGAAGGCCCTTGCCGAAATGCGTTCCCGGGTGATAAGCGGCCTGATCATTTTAGCTCCGGTGGCCTTGATCATGTTGCAACCGGATACTGGTACAGCGCTTGTTTCCGGCGCTTTCATCCTGGTCCTCTACCGGGAAGGGCTTTCCGGGAACGTCCTTCTCATTGCCATCATGGCAGCCATCCTTTCCGTGTTGTCACTAATGATGAAGGACACCGGATTCGGGCTTCCCTTTACGGAGCGCGAATTGGGTGGCGAATACATGTTGATGGTCCTCCTCGGATCCTTCGCCTTGCTCGCCTGGTTCGTGGTGCGCAACATGGTTCTCAAGCGGATGCGTAAACGGTTATATGCGTACATCGTATTCGGCCTTCTTGGGTCCATCGCGTTCATCGGTACCGTGGATAGGATGGTGGATAAAATGCCTCCTCACCAACAGACCAGGATCCGCATCCTGCTCGGCCTGGAGGATGATCCTCAAGGCTATGGTTACAACGTGAAACAAAGCCAGACCGCGATCGGCTCAGGCGGCTTCCTGGGCAAAGGCTATCTGCAGGGAACGTTGACGAAATACAAGTACGTGCCGATGCAGAGCACGGACTTTATTTTCTGCACCGTTGGGGAGGAATGGGGCTTCATGGGAACGGCCCTTGTCGTGATCCTGTTCACGGTGCTCATATTGCGGATCATCCAGATCAGTGACCGGCAGCGATCACGGTTCACGCGGATCTACGCATACTGTGTGGCCAGCATCTTTTTCCTGCACCTGATGATCAATGTGGGGATGACCATCGGGCTGGCACCCGTGATCGGGATACCGCTTCCTTTTTTCAGCTACGGCGGGAGTTCCATGATCGCCTTCACCATCCTACTTGCCATTCTTCTTCGGCTGGACGCTGAAAGATTGAGCCAGCTGCGCTGAGCTCAGTCCTGGAGAAGAGTTCGAACGATCGGGGACCTTAATAGAACAGGCTGCGGTCGTCCTTCACTCCTGCTACCTCACGCAATGCGTTGAAGACGCCGTTCTCCGCACGGGACCGAAGTCGGTCCAGAAGGGTATTGCGCTCGCCGGATAGATCGGCCTCCTCAGGAGCAGGCTTGACTCCGGTCACGTTCACCACGTAGACAGCGGATTCACCTTTCAATGGGACACTGGTCTGCCCGGTGGTAAGCGCCATGATCTGCCCGATCACTTCATATTCCGAGTAACCTCCTGGGATACTGAAGGTGCTCATCGCAAGGTCATTGGCCGTTTGTACGCTCAAACCCAACTCGGTGGCCAAAGCGTTCAGGTCGGTCTTGTTGGCCATCTTCTTGGCGAAGGCCTCGGCTTTCTTCTGCTTGATGACCTCGCTGGTGAACAACTCCCTCACATCCTCCAGATCGGGAGCACCTTCCTCCCGAATGCCTGTCAGGATGGATACCACATAATTGTCGCCTGCATCGAGGGGTTCGCTGACATCACCGATGTCCGCCCGGTTGGCCCAGGAGATGGTCGCTCCGGCCTCCTCCAAACCCGGTACCGTTCGCTGATCGGGGCGCAATTCATCCACGGTGGTCACCGCAATGGAACGTTCTTCGGCCCCACTGCGGAACTCCTCCACACTACTCTTGTATCGCAAGGAGAACTCGTTCGCAAGCTTGTACACCTCCTTGAAGGTCGCCGGTGAGGGTCGTACATCCAGGTCAATGCTCACTATCCTGCGCTCGGACCGGTTCCTCTGACCCAGCACCTCGACGATGTGGAAACCATAATCCGTCTTCGCGATGGTGATGGCACCCTCCTTCTCATCAAAGCTCGCCTTGGTGAATTCAGGCACCATCGTCTTGCGGTCGAACCACTCATAGACACCACCCGTGGACTTGCTACCCGGATCATCACTCAACGCGGTGACCAATTCCTCGAACTTGCTGCGATCCCGCTTGACGACCGTGAGGACACTGTCCGCCCGGCGACGTTGCTCCGCTTCGTCCTTGCCCTCCTGGGTGCTGAGCAGGATGTGCCTTACACGGGCTTCCTCCACGTCCGCCAGTTCCACCACCTTCACAAGCTTCCATGTATCCCCATCAGCATAAGGTCCGATCACACTTCCAACCTCGGCATTCACAATGAGGGAGTCATTCAGGCGATCGGCCGTTCCTTCCGCATAAGGGACCTTGGAATAGGTACGTGATGCACTGTTCGCCACCACGAAAAGTGAATCGTTCTCAGCCGTCCGGAGATCCTCTTTCATTCCCTCCAATTCGGCACGCACAGCGTCCCTGTCCTCCGCAGTTGCAACCACAGGGAACAAGGCGTACTCGAATTTGCGCGAAGGCTTTTGGTTGTATTTAACGAGGTCCTTGTTGGCGCCATGGAATTTGCGCAGATCCTCATCGCTCACCGGGTACAGGCTGTCAGGTTCGCTGTCATAGCGGAGTGCAACAAAGTTGAACGAGGATTTCTCGTTCTTGGCACTATGTTCCTTCCTGGCCTGAGCGCTGTTCACAAAGACCGTGTTCTTCACCAAGTTCGCATATTTCGCATACAACCGGTTCTCCGTGATCCTCCGCTTCTGGATGGAATGGTAAACCGGTGCGTTCAATTGAACGTTTGTGAAATAGGTACGCAAGGCATCCCGATCGGGCTGTCCATCAGGCCCTTGGAAATTGCGCTGGCCCTTGAGGTCAGGGAGAATGTTCTCACCGAAACGGATATCGTCATACTCACCCTTGGTAAGTGAGAACCCCGCATCCTGCACTCGCTCCATCATCACACGCTCCATGACCATCTGCTGCCACACGCTGGTGCGCACCTGCTCGGTCATCTGCCCGGTGATATTGTCCCCGGCGTTGCGGTAGGCATCGAGCTCATCGCCTACACGGCGCTCGAATTCGCGCAGTGCGATCTCCTCACCACCGACCACCCCGAGCACCTGTTCGTCCTGCCCCGTGCGACCGGAAAAAAGGTCGGTTAGGATGAACGCCGCCAATGCACCGCCGATGATCACCAAGAGCAATCCGCTGCGTTCGCGGATCTTGCCGATAACTGCCATGGAATTCTGAAATAGGGCTGCAAATATAGGATCTCGTACCGTACGGAGTCCAACGGGTGCAATGTCCTGGAAATGAAGCGCAGATGATCGGCGAACCGTGCATCCCCTCTTAGTTCAGGAATCCTCGCTCCGGTTCGGTCACTTCCAAGCGTACCAGATCGATACGACTGTTCTGCACCTGTGCGATGGTGAGCCTGAACGGAGGAAGCTCCAAGACCTGGCCCTGTTCCGGCAAATGACCCGTGCTGTGCAGGACGAAGCCGGCAAGGGTGTCGTAGTCCTCGCTCTCGGGAAGGTCGAGCAGGAACCGTTCGCGCAAGTGGCTCACCTCCGTTCGGGCACTGAAAACGAAAGTATTCTCGTCCAGCTTTTCCTCCACCTCCTCGGGAATGTCATGCTCGTCCTCTATATCCCCGACGATGGTCTCCACCACATCCTCGATGGTCAACATGCCGGCGGTACCACCGAACTCATCCACCACTACGGCAACGTGGGCGCGCTGTTTGATGAAGAGTTGCAATACTTCATCCGCCGGCATCGTACCGGGGATGAAATTCACGGGGCGCATGACCGCACGAATGCTCTTGGGATGCTTGAACAGCTCATATCCATGGACGTATCCGATAATGTTGTCGATCCCATCCTTGTAAATGAGCAATTTGCTCAGTCCCGTCTCCTCCAATTGCTCCCGGAGCTCGGCAATGCTTCCATCCACATCCATGGCCTCGATCTCAGCCCTTGGCACCATCAGGTCCCGTACCTTTATATTGCTCAACTCCAGTGTATTACGGAAGTATTCCACCTCGGCGTCCATCGTGCTTTGTCGCGGTTTGTTGGCGCTCACCTCCTTCAGGAACGCGTCCAGATCGATGCGACCGAATGCGGTCTGACCGGGCTTGGTGCGCAGCCCGAATATGCGCAGGACCAATTCGCTCAGACCCGTCATCAGCATCATTGGTGCCCATAGCAGCACGTAGAGTAACAGCAGGGGAAATGCGAACACGCTGAGCGCTCCGTTCGGATCGATATGGAAAAGTGTCTTCGGGAGGAATTCGGCGACCACCAGAATGAACAGCGTGCTGATAAGCGTCTGGGACGTAAGCACGAATGCTTCGCCCAACCCCAGGCTGAACAACCAGGGCTCCAACAACTTGGCCATCATGACGCCATATACCACCAGGGCTATGTTGTTCCCGACAAGCAAGGCACCAATGACCCTGCCAGGGCGTCGTAGTAAGCCGGCAACCATTCTTGCCCAGAGCGCACCGCGCTTCCGCTCCAACTCAATGAATAGCTTGTTGCTGCTCACGAAAGCGATCTCCAGGCCGGAGCAGAGCGCCGAAACTGCAACAGCAGCAGAAATGAGGAGAAGGTCTGGACCGTTCAAAAAGTTCGAACTCAAAGGACCACGGAACGAGGGACGAAGATAGGATCAGTCCGGTCGAAGGCAGGGATCACGATGCCTTGCGTCGCTCCTCCATGGCCTCGAGCTTTTTACGCGTGAACCGACGGAAGAAGAACATGGCCAACGAGATCGCCGGGAACCAGAACCATTGACGCGCATCCTCAAATCCGTGTTCATTCCATGCCCAAAGCGCAGCCAAGAATGTGCCGATGGCAACGGCGAGCCAGAAGTGCTCCATGAAGCGTGTGATCCTCCTCATCCCATATCGCGTCCGCTGATTATTGCGCGGACCCGGCTAAGGTATCCTCCTCCACTTGGAGGACACCGGTGATCTTACGGATCGTGTATTCGCTGAAATCCTCCGCGGCCACCAGACCCTGGCCATGGATGATGTCCCCTCGGCGCTGGATCCGGACCGCTTTATCCGTTCTCACCTTGCCGCTGTCCTGTTCCCAGGTCAACTGTTCCGTTTCAAGCCGCTCACCCTTGGCATTGACGAACACCACCTCCTCATAGACCTCCATCTTTTTCTGCGATGGCAGGATCAGGCCCCGGCGCGCAGTAAGCACACTACTTTCCCTGCCGAGACTATCGAGAAAAACGAGTTCCAGACCGTTACCGATCTCAGTCCGTTCAGGTTCGCCGGTCCATTCCCAAATACGCCCTGCCCGCAGCCTGTTGCGCACTATGCCGGAGTCCGTCATCATGTATTCCGCACCCGTGGTGATGCGATCCGCCGCGGATTCGGGGATCTCAACAGCAGCCACATTGTCCAGGTCGTTCCTGCATGAGGGGGCCGAACCCACGCACGCCGAAGCCGCAACTATGAATGAAAGCCGATGCGCGGTCCTCAGCACAGGCTTACTTCCGGGTACGTACCGTGGTCCCTTCGTTCAAACCATTGCAGGTCGCCTGCACGCTTTGACCATCCACCAACTGGTAGAAGAACGCGTCGCTCTGTGAAGGGAAGTAGGCCGTAGTGGCCCCCATCCGATCACCGGCCTTTTCCGCTACCGAGGGATCCGCGCTGCGGGCTCTTTGGTAGTAGTCGTATGCGAGCCAGTACACTTTCCAGTTCTCCGGCTTTTCGCAGGATCCAGCTTGGGCACGGATCGCATCGCCTATGAGCAGAATGGCCTCGCCGTTCCTGGGGTCGAATTGGAGGATCTGGTTCGCGTAGCTCTTTGCCGCGGAATGATTCCCCATGGCACTGGCGACCTGGCCGGCTTTGAGAAGATAGGTCACCTTATCGGGACAATCCTTGCAGAGATCCGAGGCCTCCTTCAAGAACTTGGATGCCCCGCTCAGGTCATTCCGCTTCACCAGATACATACCCAGGCTGAACGCACTCTCACTGGTCGGAGATGCCTTGTGGACGTCCTCGGCCAGTGTACGGTATATGGGCTCCTCCGTACAGTCCTTTCCGTTGAGCACGCGTAACAACCGGCTCTTCACCTCCATGTCATCAGGGTTGGCCTTCACCATGTCCCCGACGATACGACCGATATCAGCACACTCGGCCACCTTGAAGAACATGGTGTTCAGATTATCCCGTGCCGCCATGTTATCCACCTTATCCGCCTCCCGGATGTTGGAGCGGGACAGGTTCGATTCGATGTAGCCCATCAGCACCACGTAATCCGAAAGCATCCTATCCTTGGTGGCCTTGCCTTCATTGTACATG
>JAHEFL010000121.1 GCA_024640205.1 Flavobacteriales bacterium
TCCTTGGTACCATGGCTCACGCTCGTTGGCGCCGGACACCTGATGCTGGTGAACAGAAAGAAGGAGACCTCCTTGTTCAGCACCTTCCTTCTCACGATGGTGACCTTCATCCTCGTCCTTTACTCCACATTCCTCACGCGCAGTGGTGTGCTGGGCGACACGAGCGTTCACAGTTTCACCGGTGATGGCATGTTACCCGGCCTGCTCCTGTTCATGCTGTTCTTCATCACGCTGAGCGTGGCCATGCTGCTGCGTGACAAGGGGCAACGCCGGTTCTATTGGGGGGTGTCGATCGCCCTCCTTGCCATCGGTATCATCCTCGAACTCCAGGTAGCGGCGATCATTCTCTTTGCTTTCATAAGCATCGCAACATTGGTGAACGCCTATCGTTCCGAGTTCAACACCAGCGAGCCCGAGGAAGCGGTCTGGTCCAGGGAGTTCTGGATGTTCATCGGGGCACTCGTCCTCCTGCTCAGTGCCGTGCAGATCACTTTCAGTACCAGCGTACCCGTCTTCAACCTCCTGCTTGAGCCGTTCGGTGATGCCTTTACCCTGCTTGGTGAGTGGACCGGCAGCAGCCGCATCGCCGCCTTGGCGGATGCGCGATTGGCACCACCGGGCGAAGCCATCGCCCACTACAATAAGTGGCAACTTCCCTTCGCGTTCATGGTGAGCCTGTTGGTGGCGTTCACACAGTATCTCCGCTGGCGGAATTCCGATATCACCCGGACCCTCCAACTCCTTGTCATCCCTGGTATTGCCGCCATCATATTGACCGCGCTGGCAGTGTACCTGTTGGATTACCGCCTGGTCGAGCTGAACCTGATCGCCTTGTTCTTTGCCACCACGTTCGCTGCAGCAGCCAACCTGACGTACGTTCCCAAGGTGTTGAAGGGGAACCTGCGCTTCGCAGGACCATCCGTGGCCCACGTTGGATTCGCCCTTGTGCTTCTCGGGGCGCTGGTGAGCACGGGCAAACGCGAGGAAGTGAGCAGGAATACGAAGGGAATGGACCTGCGATACCTCAACGAGGAGTTCAGCAACAGCCAGGATATCCTGCTCTATCGGGGTGATACGGTGCGGATGGGTGAGTTCTATGTCCATTACCGGGAAAAGGAACAGGAGTCCGTGAACCTTTATTATCGCATGGACTATTTCGGTGTGGCTCCGCGCCATTACCAGGCCGGCGATACGGTGCGTATCGGGGACATGCTGTTCAGGGCCAGGGATCAGCACCAAGCGGGCCCCGTATTCCTGAACGATCAACCGGCTCACTGGGACCCCCTGGAAAAACACACCAGGCGTCAGCTATGGCACGCCAAGGACTGGAGCCCTACCGTTCCGGGTGAAAAGCTGTTCGAGCTCGCACCCTTCGTACAGATCAATCCGCGATTCGGGAACGTGGCAGAACCGAGTACCAAACACTGGCTGCAGCGGGACCTTTATACACACATCCGCTATGCGGACCTGAGCATGGCTAGCGACACCGCCGATGATGGTTGGATGCCGGACCGGCTCTATGAGAAATCGATCGGGGATACGATCGTCACCCCCACCAGTGTGGTGATCATCGATAGCGTGTACACCGTGCGCGACAGTGCCACCAAGGCCATGCTAGGCGAGCAGTACACCGTGCATGCCGCCAAACTGCGGATCCGGGACCTCTACCAGCCTGACCGTTGGTTCGAGGCACGACCGCTTGTGATCCAGTCGAACGGCGAACCTGTGGCGAACAAACCTGCCGAGGTCGAATCGCTTCGCATTCGATATGGACTCGCCAAGGTGGAAGGTGACCCAGCGGATCCGCGTAGCCTGAAGATCGGGGTGAACGTAGCGGAATCCGAGTTCCTCGTCATGCAGGCCCTGATGTTCCCGGGGATCAACATACTTTGGATCGGCTGTGTACTGCTCTTCCTGGGAACGGGGATGGCCGTATGGCAGCGGCTCAGAAATGAACCAAGTAGCAAGGAATGACACGTACGCTGATCATCGGGACCGGTCGAATGGCCTATCAGTTGGGCTACTCCATGGTGCAGGCCGGAATGGAGGTGGTCGGCGTCGCGGGGCGAACGTCCTCCAAAGTGGCCGACCTGGCGCGGTTCCTCGAGCGACCTGTGATCGATCTCAAGGCCCCACTGCCTGAGGTGGACCTTGTGCTCATCGTGGTGAGCGATGACGCGATCGCCGGGATCGCAGCATCCCTTCCGTCCATGGATGCCGTAGTGGCCCACACCGCAGGGGCCAAGGACCTCGATGTACTGAGCCCGCATAAGCGCCGGGGTGTGCTATGGCCCATCCAGAGCCTGAGCCATGGAGCACCGGTCGAATTGCGGGATGTCCCGCTGGCGGTGGATGGTTCCGACCCGGGATCGCTCGATCTCCTTCTCTCCGTTGCCAGGAACCTCAGCAGCAGCGTGGTGCAGTTGCCGCCTGAAAAGCGCCAGATCGTGCATCTCGCCGCTGTCCTGACATCCAATTTTCCTGTTCAGCTGCTTCGCGAAGCTCAAGGACTGCTCCGGGAGAACAAGCTTCCACCTCAACTGCTGATGCCGTTATGGCGGAGCACGGCCACCAAGGTCGCAGCCATCGGGCCGGACCAGGCCATGACCGGGCCCGCAAGAAGAGGGGATCGAGCGACCGTGAATCGTCATTTGGAACTCTTACCTGAAGGGTCGGAGCTGCAACGCATCTATGCGCTGCTCAGCGATCGGATCATGCAGACCTACGGCCAGGACAAGCCGACCGTGGAATGAGCGAGCTGACCTACAAGGAAAAGCTCCTCGGACTGCGGAATTTCCTGTTCGATGTGGATGGTGTGTTCACCGATAACCGGACGATCCTTATCCCTGGTATCGATCCTGTGCGAACCTTTTACACACGGGATGCCTATGCCGTGCAGCATGCGGTGAAGGAAGGACTCCGGATCATCATCATAAGCGGTGGACGATCGCAAGGTGTGCAGGACAGCTTCGGTCGGCTTGGTGTGAAGGAGGTGCACCTTGGTACCAGGAACAAGCTGGAGCTATTCGAAAGCCTCGTTGCCGACGGATTGGACCCGGCAGCATCAGCCTATATGGGGGACGATATCCCTGACCTTCGCGTAATGGAGCGTGTCGCATTCCCCTGCACTCCCAGTGATGGTGCGGAGGAGATCAAAGCGATCAGCACCTATGTGAGCCGTTTTCCCGGTGGCGGTGGGTGTGTTCGTGACCTGCTGGAGCAGGCCTTGAAGGTCCAGGGCAAATGGATGACCGACGGTGCCCATACCTGGTGATCATGATGGCCTTCATCCGCCTTACTCGCCCCGTCAACCTGCTCATCATCGCGCTCACGATGATCGCCATGCGCTATGGCGTCATACAAGGCAATCTGGAGAGAAGCATCGCGCTTTGGATCCGATCACTTGACTCGCCGGTGACCAGGGCGGACCTGACCCTTCCTGCCGGATTCGGTCCGCAATTGTCGTTCCTCCACTTCGCGCTGCTCGTTCTCAGCACCGTGCTTATCGCCGCAGGTGGGAACGTGATCAATGACTACTTCGACACACGGATCGACCGCATCAACAAACCTGGGGAGGTGATCGTTGGGCGCACCGTCAAAAGGAGGGTCGCCATGAGCGGACATATCGTATTGAGTTCCATCGGTCTTGTGCTAGGAGCCTTCGTCGCCTGGCGTGTGGGTCTAATCCACCTAGTTCTCATCCCGGTCCTTGCCATCGGGGCCTTGTGGAGGTACAGCACCACGTTCAAGCGCAAACTGTTCATCGGCAACGGACTCGTCGCCACGCTCACCGCGCTGGTCCCGCTCACGGTGGGCCTTTACGAGATCCCCCTTCTGAAGCGCTCCTTTGCTTCCCCTCCGATCGTTAGCCTGCCCAATGGTCAGCAGTACGAGATGGCCTCCGACCTGCGCGAATTGTGGTGGTGGATCATCGTTTATACGGTCTTCGCATTCCTGAGCACCCTGGTACGTGAACTACAAAAGGACATGGCGGACCGGAAAGGGGACGAGGCTGAAGGATGCCGTACCGTACCGATCGTGCTGGGGATGTCATGGGCAAAGGGTCTAAGCCTGCTCCACATCGGTATCATCGTTCTGGGTATCCTCTATCTGCGGTCCACGATCCTTCGGGATGAGGCTTCTTTCTGGTACCTCGGACTAGGTGTGATCGCCCCCTTGTTGCTTTCGGCGGGGTTCACTTACGGGGCCCATACACGAGCCGAGCACATGCGCGCCGGACTGCTGATGAAGGTGGCGATGGTCATGGCGGTCGGCTATGTGTTCTTCATCCAGTATACTTTCTGATCGGAATGATCACCCCTCCGCTTTTTCCATGGAGATTGATCCTGGCTTCAGCTTCCCCGCGTAGGCGGCAGTTACTTCAGGGCTTGGACCTTCCGGTGGAAATAACCCGCGTGGATGTCGATGAGACCCCCCCCGAAGGCATGCCCAACGCCGAGGTTGCGGAACATCTTGCCCGCAGGAAAGCGGAAGCCTGGCAGGGAACCCTCGAGCCCGACCAGGTCCTGATCACCGCTGACACCACCGTACTGATCGCTGATGAACTCCTGAACAAACCGGTGGATCCCGAGGATGCCCGACGCATGCTGCGCCGGCTTTCCGGCCATCTTCATCGCGTGATCACAGGCGTTTGCCTGCGGACCGTGCGCGGCATGACAAGCTTTGCCGATTCTACCGACGTCCGGTTCACCAACCTCACGGATGAGGAGATCGCTTACTACGTTGATCGCTATCACCCGATGGACAAGGCGGGGGCCTATGGGGTGCAGGATTGGATCGGGTATGTCGGTGTGGAACACATGAACGGTGATTTTTACACCGTTATGGGGCTACCGCTGCACCGTGTTCACCAGGCCTTGAAGCAACTGCCGACTCCAGCGAACGGGTAAGTCCTATTTTGCGACCGGAACACCATGAAGACCATCCTCCTCTACACCATCCCCGTGATCATGCTTTATGCAAACGATCACTCCCTTCTTGCCCAGGAGTCCGCTGCGATGGAGTCCCTGCCTTCTTCCGGAAGCTGGTATTTCACGAGTGGTAGTGAATGGATATTTTCAACCCCGATACTTGATGTGAACGGCAGCGACAAGGGCAGCATCGTGCGGTTTGCACCGGTTTTCAACGCCATGGGCCTGGCCAATTACGACCTCAGTTCACATGTGGGACTGTTCGGGGGGCTTTCCGTCCGTAACCTGGGTTTCATCTATGACGTGCCTGATAGCGAGTTCAGATACAAGTACCGCACCTACAATGCAGGCATCCCGGTGGGATTCAAGGTGGGTCGAATGCATAAGGCCCTCTTTTTTGCCGGCTACGAGATAGAGCTACCCTTCAACTACAAGGAGAAGCGCTTCGCCAATGAGCGGAAGGAGGATAAGTTCAATGTTTGGTTGAGCGACCGAACGGAACCCTTCTTCCAAAGCGTATTCATCGGTTTCCAGGGCCCGGGCAGCTCGGTGCTTTCAGTGCGCTACTACCTCACGAATTTCCACAATACGGACTACAAGGAGACCGTGGATGGTGTAGAAACCATGCCCTATGCGGGCTTGAACAGCAACATCCTCTACGTTTCACTCTCCTTCGGCCTGTTCGATGGTAGCCGTACGATACCGATGATGCCTCAGCGTAATGAGGAGATCCGGGACGTGCACACGGCGCGCTGAGTAGCGCTTCTTAATGTTCATAGACCTTTCCGCGCCACCAAACATGTACGGCGTTCAAAGGCATGATCGCGAGCAATAATCCCCGGTCCATTTCGAAGCGCACCACGTTCTGTTCCCGGATCGCCACCTGGCTCACTCCTTCCCGCCACATGCATACCGTCCTATCCGCAGCACGGTACGCCAACGTTCCCCAGGATACGACCCACTCATCGGGCCAGTACCGGACCACTTCGTACATCCTTCCGCCGGTGAACACCTTCATGATATCCCGATCGCGGATGACCACCAAGCTGTCCATGACGAAATACTCCTGCGGTGCGAAGTCCATGGCATCGTAGATCCTACCACCCTCCAGGACCTTCAGTGACCCGTCGATCGTCTGCCAGGCCACGATCCCTTTCCCCACTTCGAAGCTCACAGGCTTGCTCGCTTCCAGGTCCAGGTATTGCCCTTGATAAAAGGCTTTGAGACCGATCCCCCGGGGATCACGGT
>JAHEFL010000122.1 GCA_024640205.1 Flavobacteriales bacterium
GGGCCATCCAAGCGTTCAGCGCGATCCACCACACGCGGTGCGCAACGGGAACCCGGTCCGTGGGTTGTACCACGGTACGAAGTGGGTCCCATCCTTCCTTCCCGAAAAGGACAAGAGCGGCCCATGTCAGATAGAAAATGATGGCACAGCCGAGGAGGGGCACGATGTATTCGCGCCACTGAAAAGGCCTTATGACAGAGACCGAAGCCCATACGACCACCACCAGGAACGCGTAGGGCAGGTAGAACATGGCAGCGATCCCCAACAACACGCCGGCATCGAACAGGGCTCCCATGGCCCGTCCCATGTTGGCGATCGAGAGCGTTCGGTCCAGGGCAAGGATCACCATGGGCATACCGAACATGGCCGCACCCGATCCCATGGGGTCCAACGGACCTCCACGACCAAGAACGGCCAACAACAATGGAAAAAGGAGGGCCGGCAAGTGATTACGCCGACCCAGCAGCTCGGCATTGTTCGAGAAACCGGCCAACTGGATCGCGATGATGGCGGTGAGTACCATGCCGACCACGCCAGGTAACCAGGAAGCCAGTCCAAGGAACTGCTGGACAAGGATGGTCAATGGCATGGCCGCGGATGAAGGCGAATGGACCGTAGCAATGGATCTTCCGAACACGGTCACCGCTAAAAGCGGAACTCCCATGAGAACGGCAGGGCGATTGCTGCGAAAGAGTGCGGCGAGCATGAAGCGCAAAAGGAAGTGACGAGTTTACGGTTTCCGCAGCCCGTGCCGGGAATGAATTGACAGTGCGCCTTACATTTGACGCCTAACCTGCCCCCTGGTCATGCAGAAGATCTTCTTTTCCATTGGTGATCTCCTTGAGAACACCTTCCAGATCCTGGTCGCATTGGGCTGGCTTCCGGTCATTGGTTTTTCGGCGATCATGTTCCTGGGGTTCCTCTATTGGTTGAGGCTACAGGGCCGATACAACCGACAGGCCCGGCAGAACGGGACCCTTGCCTGAGGCAGGGTTGCGTCACACCTTCTGAACGGAACCGCTTTTCGGACCCGGCGTCCTGACGAGGTCGTGCCCTATGTCGCTCCGCATGTATTTCCCTTCATAAGCGATCGGACCGGCGCTTCGGTACGCGGAGGCGATCGCTTGTTCCAGGTCCTTGCCAAAGGCTGTGACCGACAGGACGCGTCCGCCGTTGGTTACGAGCTGATCCTTCTTCAGCGCCGTACCTGCATGGAACACGTAGGCATCACGCACCAGTTCCAAACCGCCGATCGGTTCCCCTTTCCCGGTCCTACCTGGATAACCTTCGGATGCAAGCACGATCGTCACAGCGGTACGATCGTCCACATCAATGTGGCATTCACTTAAGGTGCCCGTGGCAATGCCTTCGAACAGATCAAGCAGATCGCTGCGTAAGCGGGGCAGGATCGCCTGTGTTTCGGGGTCGCCCAAGCGTACGTTGAATTCGATCACGTACGGTTCATTGTTCACGTTCATCAGCCCTATGAACAGAAAGCCGCTATACCGGATGCCATCCTTGCGCAAACCTCGGATCGTGGGGGCCATGACCCGGTCGTGCACCTTCTGCATGAAATCCTTGTCGGCGAACGGGGCCGGTGAAACCGCCCCCATTCCACCCGTGTTAGGTCCGGTATCCCCAGCGCCGATCCGCTTATAGTCCTTGGCAGCAGGAAGCACCTTGAAGGATGTCCCATCCGTGATCAGGAAGGCGCTCAACTCGAGACCGTTCAGGAACTGTTCGATCACCACCCGCTCCCCGGCGGCCCCGAAGCTCTTGCCTTCCAACATGTCCTTCACAACGGAGGATGCTTCGCGGATATCGCTCGTGATGGTGACCCCTTTCCCGCCTGCAAGCCCATCGGCCTTGATCACGTAGGGTGGGGTCATCACCTTCAAATGCTCCAGCGCTTCCTTCACCTGACCCTTTTCGAAGCTTCGATGTGCAGCGGTGGGAATGTTATGACGGAACATGAACTCCTTGGCGAAGTCCTTGCTTCCCTCCAAGCGCGCTCCTTCCTTTCTCGGGCCGATCACGGTCACACGCCCCTCCAATTCAGGATCATCCGCGATCCGATCATGGATGCCCTCCACCAAAGGACCCTCCGGCCCCACCACCACGATGCGGATGTTCTTCTCCTTGAGGAAGGAGCGCAACTTCGCGTGATCGTTCAGGTCCAGATCCACGTTCCGTCCGTGGCGGACCGTCCCTGGATTTCCGGGTGCGATGTACAATTCATCAAGCAGGGAACTCTGCGCGACCTTGAACGCCAAGGCATGTTCCCTGCCACCACCGCCTATCAACAATACGTTCATGCCGGATTCCTTTCCCACAAAGGAAAGGTCCATGCACCCCTACCCGAAAAGTTTTTTCCAACAACCAGGAACCCCGGGGAGTACCCGTGTCCAACCCACTTGTTTTCAGCGACCGAATGGTACCTCAGTGATCGTGAACACGTTTGATGCTGCAACCAATGTTGCGCGTCGTACTGGGATCGATCGTCGATCCACTGGCCAATGCACTGATCGCATTCTTCAACCAGGGCTCCTTCACTTCAGCAGCCTTGGCCACATTATCATCGATCGCTCCTTTGTAAACGAGCTTCAGGTCCTTGTTGAAAAGAAATACGTGCGGTGTTGTTCGCGCACCAAAGGCATCAGCCACCACATGCTTTTGATCATACAGATAATAACCTGCCAAGCCTTGCGCTTTGTACCGTTCCTGCATATCGCCGAAACCATCCCCTTTCTCTCTCTTGGCTTCATTGCTGTTGAGGAACGCCACGTTCACTCCCATCCTCTGGCTGTACGCAACGAGTTCAGGGTACCTTCCTTCCCAGCCATCGCTACCGTCGGAGCCCACTACGAAAGGACAGGTATTGCATGAGAAAATGACGAGAAGCCCCTTCTGCCCCACCACGTCCTTCAATGCTATCTCCTTCCCTGAAACGTCTTTCATCCGGTGATCACCAACAGGGAGGGAGGACCCAATGGATATGTCTGGGATCGGGTCATGGGTAAGGTTGGCCATCAAACCCATTGCGATCAATGCGGTGATCTTCATCATCATTTTCCGTGTATTGGATCCATAAAGTTCGCACCAAGGTAGCAACGCAAACGGGGATGAACACGATCTTGCACCCACATGTTAGAGCGTATCCACCATTCCTGAACGATGCATGACATTCTGATCATTCTGGTCGCCCTCGGCGCCTCGCTTCTCACCCTTATCAGTGGTTTCGGTCTTGGCACACTGCTCTTGCCAGCGTTCGCTTTGTTCTTTCCATTGGAACTGGCAGTTGCCATGACGGCGGTGGTACACCTGTTGAACAACCTCTTCAAGTTCGGCATCCTTTGGCGCGAGGCGGACAGAGGTGTTGTACTGCGCTTCGGGGTCGCCGGCATCGTTGGAGCATTCCTTGGGGCACGATTACTGATGCAACTCGAAGAACTTCCATACGTGTATCCCGGGATACGGGAGCCTGTGAGTGCGACCAGATTGGTGATCGGCCTCCTGATGATGGTGTTCGCCTTTTTGGAGCTGTATCCGAAAGCCAAGCGCTGGTCACTTTCTCCCCAATGGTTGATACCAGGAGGTGCGATCAGTGGCTTTTTCGGAGGCCTGAGCGGGCATCAAGGGGCACTGCGCAGCATCTTTTTGCTGCGCAGCGGACTGAGCAAGGAGAGCTTCATCGCGACGGGCGTCGCCATCGCCGTCCTTGTCGACATGACCCGGTTGCCGGTGTATCTGCGCCGCATGCCCGATGGATTGCTGTCGGACCAATGGCTGCTTCTCACGCTCTCCACACTAGCCGCCTTCCTTGGTGCCTGGCTGGGGAAGCGATTGATCCCGAAGATCACCTTCCGGGCGGTACAGGTGCTGGTCGGCGTTATGTTGCTGTTGATCGCGGGCGGGTTGCTCGCCGGTGCGATCTAGGGACGCGAACTACTTGTCGCGTTTCGTTTCGAGCAGGAAGACGATCTGCCCGGGTCGGGCCCCTATGATGCGCAAGCAACGTCCCATACCGAACCATATGGATGGTGGGAACAAAGCCTGTTTCAAACCCAGGACAAGGCTGATGCCCTGGGCCATAACGCGGCCCATGTGCCCTTTGGCGTGGAATAGCGGCTGTGCGTAGTACACATAATGGTCCAGCTCGGACTGATCCTTCACCGACATCCCGCTCTCCTCGGCCCAGCTTGCCACAAGGGCACGATCGCAGACCCATTTGTGATTCTCATCCGGGCGGCGCTCGTTGATCGGAAGCAATCCGCAGATCACTCCACCTTTTGCCAGGTTCATGGACATCCGTCGCAGCAATCCAACCGGATCATCGAGGTGTTCGAGGACATGGCTCAAAAGGATCACATCGTATTTGCGATCGACACCCAGCACAGGATGGGAATCCCATTGGGACACATCCAGCACCCCGATGTTGGAGACGTCATGCCCGCAACCGGAAAGCATGCGGCGCACAGCTTCCACATTCACCGGGTCGACCTCAAGCCCGGCGATCCTGCAGGAAGTATGGCATGCGCGGAGAAAGGTGCCCGTACCGAAACCATGGTCCAATACGGAGAGGTCTTTCAGTGCACGATCGTTCCGTTCCAACAACAGGCGGGCTGCCTTCACCTTGGCGGACCGCATGTACGCGAAATGATAGAGCGCGGATTGCCTACCCCGGTAAACCGAATAGAATTTCTCCTGATCACGGACGGGCAACTTCTCGTTCTGTTCCATCGCGTCCTTCATTGACCGAACATGTGGCCCTTCCAATAAAAAGTGGGATCGCTCACATGGATCACTTTTCGTTGCGGCGAAACCCCATCCTCACTCGAGGGTAGGGGTCGGTACAGGGCATATTCGAAGGGCACCTGCCGGTAATATCCATCCATGAACTTCCTGAAGTATTCCGATGCGCGCACGAACGGAGTGCTCAGATGGTCGAGCAACCCCAGATCACCGACCACGCGTTCCATTTCGGCCTTGGCCCTGGGACTGGTTCCCAGATTATCCCCCGTATCGGTGAAGGTGGAAAGGAATCCATCGATCCTCGCGATATGCGCTCCGTTCTCCAACAAGCGCTTCAACCAAGCCCAGTCACCCATCGCCTTCCACTCGGGATCGAACATTACAGCGCCTGGGCCTTTCACGAGCCTGCTGCTAAAGAACATGGAACTGCTATGCACTGGTAGGCGACCACGACGCAAGATCCCGGAAGAGGGAACGACCGCCTTGCGATGGCACATGTAGCCGCCTTCCACATCGACTACGACCGTGTGGCCCACAGCAATGTCCACATCGGGGTGAGCGACAAAAAAGTCGCGCACCTTGACCAGCGCCCCAGGCAGGTATTGTTCATCACAGTTCAACCAGGAGAATACATCACCACTACCCTTGATGAGCCCCCGGTTGATGGCATCATACATGCCGGCATCCTTTTCGGCCACGCCAAGAATGTCCGGTCTCGTAGCGAGCCATTCCCGGGTCCCATCAGTGGAGCCTCCGTCCTGGATGATGTGTTCCACCTCGATATCATCCGTGCGTTGATCAGCCACGGAAGCAGCATTGAGCTTGAGATACGACAACTGCCCGAAACTGGGAGTGACGACGGTGAATTTCATGAACGGACCAAGCGGACACCGCTCCTCTTACAATGGAATGTTGCCATGCTTCTTGCGTGGAAGTCTGTCGACCTTGGTGCGCAGCATGTCCAGAGCGGAAATGATCTTTGAACGCGTTTCCGAGGGACGTATGACCTCATCCACGAACCCACGAGCCGCAGCTTCGTAGGGATTCGCGAAACGCTCCTTGTACTCGTCCTCCTTCTCTTTCAATTTCGCTGCCGGATCACCGCTATTGGAGATCTCGTGTTTGAAAATGATCTCTGCTGCACCTTTGGCTCCCATCACAGCGATCTCCGCGCTGGGCCAGGCATAGTTCATGTCCGCCCCGATGTGCTTGGAGTTCATCACGTCGTAGGCGCCGCCATACGCCTTGCGCGTGATGACCGTGATCCGTGGTACCGTGGCCTCGCTGAACGCGTAAAGCAGCTTCGCGCCGTGGTTGATGATCCCGCGCCATTCCTGGTCCGTACCTGGCAGGAATCCCGGAACATCCACGAATACCAGCAATGGGATATTGAAC
>JAHEFL010000123.1:0-4539 GCA_024640205.1 Flavobacteriales bacterium
GCCTATGCCAGCGATCAGGAGGTACGCTGGTGCCCGGGGTGCGGCGATTACAGCATCCTGAAACAGGTGGAGACGGTGCTCAAGGAACAGGGCAAGCCTAAGGAGGAGATCGTCTTCATCAGCGGTATCGGATGTAGTTCCCGCTTCCCGTACTATCTGGACACGTACGGCATGCATAGCATTCATGGCCGCGCGCCCGCGATCGTGAGCGGCCTCCGGGCCATGCGGCCGGAATTGAGCGTATGGATGATAACCGGTGACGGTGATTCATTGAGCATCGGTGGTAATCATTTGATCCACCTTTTACGCCGGAATGTGGACGTGAACGTCCTGTTGTTCAATAACGAGATATACGGACTCACGAAGGGTCAGTATTCACCCACTTCGCCGGAAGGCGCGGTCACGCGTAGCACTCCGATGGGCAGTGTCGATCATCCATTCAACCCTTTGGCCTTGTGCAAGGGGGCGGATGCCACGTTCATTGCGCGTGCCATGGACCGCGACCCGAAGCAATTGCGCGAGGTACTGGTGAAGGCCGATGCCCATCGGGGTACCAGCCTCATCGAGATCTATCAGAACTGCAATGTGTTCAATGATGGTGCCTTCGAGGTGTTCACGGAAAAGGCCAGCAAACCGTTCCATACCCTTTTCGTGGAACACGATATGCCCCTGGTGTTCGCCAACGGTGAGAAGGGTCCTCGTCCCTGGATGATCTTTGGATCCATGATGAACGGGACGGATTCAAAGCCAGCATCATGGTGAGATTGTTCGAGGACCCAAGCGATGAAGGCGCAATGCCGAGGCCATTCGGTGTGTTCTATGTGAACGACCGGGCCACAATGGAAACGAAGCTCAACGCGCAGGTCGCATTGGCCAAGGAGCGGAAAGGTGCCGGGGACCTAGATGCCTTGCTCCGGGGGGAGCGTACGTGGACGATCAGGTGAAGGGTTCAGCGTCTCAACCCCGCCGGGATCACGCAGATCGGGATGGGCATCATTTTATGCTTGTTGGCAGCGTGCATGCGGTCGAATATGGCAAGCACTTCCCGCTGACGGGAGGTCATCGTTATTGAATTCGGGTCGATACCCTTCTCCCGAAGGTCCATGGCCCATTCCAGTTCAGGGTAGGTTGCCCCGATCTGGTCCTCGTCGCTCCGCTCATCGCCCCACAGTCCATCCGTCGGCTTCGCTTCAAGGATGCTGTCCGAGATATCTAATTCGCGTGCCAATGCATACACCTCTGTTTTTGTCAGATCCGCGATCGGGCTCAGGTCCACGCCACCGTCACCGTATTTGGTGAAGAAACCCACGCCGAGATCCTCCACCTTGTTCCCTGTGCCGGCCACAAGGAAGCGCAATAGTCCAGCGAAGTAGTAAAGTGTGGTCATACGAAGCCGGGCCCTGGTATTGGCAAGGGATAGCTCTATGAGGCTCAGGTCCGACACCTTCGGAAGGATGTCCACCAAGCTATCGAAGACCGGGGTGAGCTGCACCATTTCCAAGCGCACGTTCGGGTGTCGGCCTTGTAGCCATGCGATGTGGTCCCGCGCACGCCGCACCTGATCGTGTGATTGATGGATGGGCATTTCCACACACAGCGTAGGTAGTCCTGTTCGCGCGCATAGAGTACTTGTCAAAGCACTATCAATGCCCCCGCTAACACCAACAACAAAGCCATTTTGCCCTGATCCAGCGGCATATCGGACCAACCAATCCGTGATGTGCTCGATGACCCTCGCGCTGTTCATTCTATCACGGGTTCAACTTCCCGATGCCTTGCGAGCCGCCCACAGCCACTGACAGGTCAAAAGAATACGCCCAGGTTCAGCTCCAAGTAGTCGTTCAGCACCTTGGCCTTTTTGCCTTCATAGTCCACATCGTTCAGGATGTTCGTGAAGCCGTTGTTATAGGTGATGCCAACGAGTAATGCGGTGTTACCGCTGAAATTGTATTCCAAGCCGCCCCCGATCACCAATGCTGCCCGGAAGAGGTTGATATCACTCTGGATATCCTCATCCTCCAGAACGGCGAACCCGATCGTGTATGCTCCCGAGAGATCATCCAGGACCGGGTACTCGGCGTCCGCACGAGCACGTATGTTGAAGCCTGCCGAGACACCCAGTGTTCCGAAGTAGCGCATGTACCCGATCTCATTCGTCATCATCTTGATGGTCAAAGGAAGCTCGATGTAACGCAGCATCATTTTGGTCTCCAGCTCCTTGTTCTGCTCAATACCACCCACCTCGGATACGAACGCGTAATCCTGGGTGTAGGAACCTCCGATCGACGAGAGGAAGAGACCTGTAGCAAAGCGATAATTGCCACTCGGGTTGATCGGGAATTCGGACATCAATCCGAACGTGTACCCCAATTGATTCCCGGAACTCTTGATCCCTTTCACATCCGGTCGGAGCCAGCTCATATTGGGTGCCAGCTTGATGCCGAAGTGTACGGATGCATCTTCTTGTGCGTTCGCCATCGGCACAGCTACCAACATGGTGAACAACAGGGCATAGGCCTTCTTCATAGGTTTGCGGCTCGTGAATGAATGATCAAAGGTAACGTGTCTCGGATGCTCCCATCAAAGGCCATGCTGATCCCTGTAGTGGCTCTGTTCGCGGGCTGTGGCGGGGATGGCGAACTGGATATCGACACGAGTGGAGTGCCTCTGGATCTGCGCATCGAGCGGTTGGATCGCGCCTTGTTCGATGCACCACCGGATAGTATGCAGGTTGTGAGCCTGAAGGCCTACGCCACCTATGGTGAGTTCTACCGCATCTATATCGAGGACATCCTTCAAGGCGCACCTTTGGAGGATCCACGGCTGCCATTGGTACTTCGTTCCTTCGTCTCCGACCCGGATTGGCGAAGTGTACAACAGGCAGTGGATAGCTTGCTCGGTGACCTGGAACCGCAACGCAAGGAATTCGAGAATGCGTTCAAGCGTCTCAAGGTGATCTTTCCGGATCGGTCCATTCCGCGGGTGATCACCTTCAATTCCGGTTATAACTACGGGATCTACCCCACTGATAGCGTCCTGGGGATAGGGCTTGAGTGGTTCATCGGTAGCGATCATCCAGTTGTCGGATTCCTTGCCCCGGAGGCATTTCCGCAGTTCGTGAAGGACCGGATGATCCCCGATATGCTTGTTCCCAGCGCCATGAAAGGTTGGCTCCTGGTGCACTACACCAATGATATTCGAGGTGCGGACGTGTTGACGAACCTGGTGGAGACCGGCAAGATCATGGCCCTGCTTGATGCCGTACTTCCTGAGAAGAAGGCGCATTTGAAATATGCCTTCACGCCCGAACAGTTGGCGTGGTGCGAGGAAAATGAATACCTGATATGGCGTGAGATCGTGTCCAATGAAATGTTGTTCAGTAAGAATGCCAAGCATATCGGTCGCCTGATGAACGATGGCCCGTTTACCAGCGGACTGCCGCGTGAAAGCCCCGGTCACATCGGCGAGTGGATCGGGCATCGGATGGTCGCTGCATACCTTGAGCGGAATGTCGGTACCGACATTCCCGCACTCTTCGAAATGGATGACCCGCGAGCGATCCTCAAAGAGTACAAACCACGCTGATCACAGGGCAACTTGAACGCGCTCTGCCGACCGATGAACACTGCCCCGGCGATCCACCGAATCCACTAGAGAATGTCCACGAGTTCCGATATCCGATTGAAAGTTCACCTTGACGAGAACCGCGTTCCTGAGCGCATCGATTGGGAGGCCGAGGAAGCAGGCATTAAGAGCCAAGGGAAGGCCATGCTCCTCTCGGTCTGGGATGAAAAGGAGAAGAACACCCTGCGCATCGATCTGTGGACAAAGACCATGACCCAGGATGAGATGAAGGTATTCTTCCACCAGAACATTCTAACGATGGCGGACACCTTTGAAAGGGCGACCGGAGAGGGAAAAATGGCGGCACAGATGCGGGATTTCGCTGCCTACTTTGCCGAGCACATGCTGGGTATGGACCCACAGGAATAATGACGGCACCTGTCCAAGGTGCGGGTCATCCACTCACCCTCGCATGATCGGCGACGCACTGATCCGGTCGGCTTTTCGCGATCTTGCCCCAGGCCTGTTTATGGCTGACCAGGATCATTGGGTCTCACAAGGGTCAATTAACGGGAGCCGGTGCAATGGGGCCGATCACGGTGCGCCCCAAAGCGCATTCGTACGATCGATGAATGCAAGCAGATCCTCCCGACCAACACCTTTTTCGGCGCTTGTAGTGAACAAGGGGGGAAGGTTCTCCCAGGTCTTTTTCAATGTCCGGCGTAACAGGGCCGCATTGCTGCTCACTTTGGTCGCGCCCAGCTTATCGCATTTGGTGAGAACGATCACGAACGGGATCCCTTCCGTACCCAGCCAGTCGATCATTTCCAGATCGTTGCTTTGAGGTGGCAGGCGGCTGTCGACAAGAAGAAAGGTGCATTGAAGATTCTCCCGTTCGCGCAAGTAGGTGCGGATCATGGCATGCCACGTGGCGCGTTCCGACTTGCTGATCTTGGCGTAACCATAGCCTGGCAG
>JAHEFL010000123.1:4552-6100 GCA_024640205.1 Flavobacteriales bacterium
ACTTTGAAATGCTCCACGTTCCTTGTTCGCCCTGGCGTATTGCTGACACGTGCGAGCTTCCGGATGCCACAAAGCATGTTGATCAGGGAACTCTTTCCAACATTGCTGCGCCCGATGAATGCGTATTCCGGCATGCTGGGCTTGGGCCAGTTATCATGCCCGCGTCCACTCCCGATATGTTCGGCGACCAGGACCTTCATGGCGTTTGGGTCGCTTTGATCATCAGCACGAAAACGCTGGGTGGATGAGTACCGGTCGGCGGCTGGCCCGGACCCGGTTTATGGGACCATAGGTCATGCCAAGGTCTTCGCCAGCCAAGTCTCGAGGATCGCATTGAATTGACCGGGATGCTCCATCATGGGAGCATGGCCGCAGGCATCGATCCAGTGTAGTTCGCTCTGCGGGAAAAGGCTGTGGAACTCCTCTGCCACATGGGGTGGAGTGATGATATCCTGCCTGCCCCAGATAAGGAGAACCGGCATGGTCATCTTTGGGATCTCAGAGGCCATGTTATGGCGGATGGCGCTTTTCGCAAGAGAAAGGATCCGGATCAACTTGCTCTTATCGTTGATCGTAGCATAACATTCATCCACAAGCTCGTCCGTTGCGTGCTTCGGGTCATGGAATGTCACGGCGACCTTCTTTCGTATGAACTCCTTGTCCTCCCTGCGCGGGAAGCCTCCTCCGAACGCATTCTCGTAAAGGCCACTGCTACCGGTGAGGGTCAGCGACCGGACCAGTCCGGGGTCGCGACTGCAATACACCAAGGCTACATGCCCTCCGAGCGAATTACCGATCAGGTTCACTTCGCCGTAGCCCTTGTGTTGGATGAACCGGTCCAGGAAGCGGGCGAGCTGCTCCACATTGGTATTCAACATGGGCAGGGTATATAGGGGTAGCATGGGCACAACGACCCGGTATTTCGTCGTGAAATGGTCGAACAGTGGCTTGAAATTGCTCAGGGCCCCGAACAAACCATGGAGCAGGATGAGCACAGGGCCATCGCCGGCCTCCAGGTATCGGAATTCTCCTTCCTCCTTCAGTTCTCGGTCCATAAGCAACGGAACAGGATGCCCCATGGCGCATAACAATATGGCCGCAGGGGCATTCGCCCAAAGGTAGTCGACGGCCGGGATCTCCCGGTGGGCCCAATATCGGCCTTTACACAAGGGCGTGTGGATGTGAAGACGCGAGGATCTGACGGTGCCGATCGAGATCGAATGAATTTGTCCACCGATCGATCAGCTGTTTTGGAGTTCCATCGGATCGCCATCTGTGTGTTGATATCCCACTTTCTCCCACACGCTGGATCGTTGATTTATGACCGGATTTTAACGGGAGTTGCAACATATCAGTAGCTTGGTCGTTGAATATTTATCAACATTGGAATAGAAAGTGGGAGAAAGTGGATGAAAGTGGGTGAATTGGCCTACTTTCGCGTCCATCTCGCGCACACACGCTGGCATGTTGAATCTCCTTGGTGAATACGATCTCCGGCTGGACGCCAAAGGGCGCCTGTCGTTCCCTGCCGGGCTGCGGAAGCAGCTC
>JAHEFL010000124.1 GCA_024640205.1 Flavobacteriales bacterium
ACACGGACATCAGCACCAAGGACCTGTACTTCACTGCGGAAGCATTGGGACAGGATGCCGTGCAGCTGACGGCAGCCACCGAGGAACCCGGCAAGGCATTGCGCATCACCTACCGCCTGGACACCGCGGGGTGGTTCATGCACATGAGCGCGGAATTCCTGGGAATGCAGGAGGCTATCGATCCGCGGAACACCCTGCTGCGATGGGACCTCACCGGCTTCAACAATGAGAAGCACCTGCCCAATGAACTGCAGAAGTGCAGCGTGTACTTCAAGTACTTCAACGACAAGCGGGACTATCTGAGTGAGACCGAGGCCGACGAAAAGAAGCTACAGGGTCGTACGAACTGGGTGGCCTTCAAGCAGGACTTCTTCACCGTGGCCATGATCAGCGAGGAAGGCTTTGCCGAGGGCTCGGAGATCGCGATCGATCCGTTGGAGGTCCCCACGCACACGAAGCAATACAGCGCCAAGCTCTATCTGGAGAAAGAGCGCGGGGAGAGCCCCGATGTGGTGCTGCGCTACTACCTGGGCCCGAACCACTACGGCACGTTGCGCCGCACGGAGGTGGATGAACTGCATAGCATCATCGACCTGGGCTGGGGCATCTTCGGCTGGATGAACCGCTGGCTGGTCATCCCCATATTCAATTTCCTGGACAAGGAGTTCGACCTCAGCTACGGCATCATCATCCTGGTGTTGACGCTGGTGATCAAGATGCTACTGATGCCGCTGACCTACAAGAATTTCGTGGCGAGCGCAAAGATGCGGGTGCTGAAACCGGAGATCGAGGTGATCACGGAAAAGTTCAAGGATGGCGACGCACTGAAGAAGCAGCAGGCCACCATGGACCTGTACCGCAAGGCCGGGGTGAACCCAGCGAGCGGTTGCGTACCCATGCTCATCCAGTTGCCGGTGCTGTACGCCATGTTCCGCTTCTTCCCCAGCAGCATCGAGCTGCGCCAGGAGAAATTCCTGTGGGCGGATGACCTGAGCAGCTATGACAGCATCCTGTCGCTACCCTTTGAGATCCCGCTGTACGGCGACCACGTCAGTCTCTTCACGCTCCTGATGGCGGCGAGCACGATCGTGTACTCCATCATCAACCAGCAGCAAATGCCCACGCAGCAGGGCATGCCGAGCATGAAGATCATGATCTACATGTTCCCGATCATGATGCTGTTCTTCCTGAACAACTTCAGCGCCGGCCTCAGCTACTACTACCTGCTTGCGAACCTCATCAGCATCCTGCAGATGACCAGCTTCAAGCACCTCTTCGTGGATGAAGGGAAGATCCGGGCGCAACTTTTGCAGAACATGAAGGTGCCGAAGAAGAAGAGCCGCTGGCAACAACGCCTGGAGGACATGCAGAAACAGCAGCAGCTCCAGCAGGGCAAGAAGCGGAAGAAGAAATAGTTCGATCGGTAGGCCTTCCCTTGATCCGCACGGGATCGGCACCCGGCACGGACCAACACACACGCACCATGAGCATTCGCATCCTCCTCCTCATCCTCACTCCGGTACTCTTCGCCTGCAAGGGCGGAAAGAACGGCACCTCCGGGGAGGTGAAGGAGCCCACCAGGGCGGTGGCTCCGGTCGTCAAATTCGGCGGCGAAGGCCGTACCGATTCCCTGTTCCTGAGCATGGAAAGGACCCCTTGTTTCGGGGTCTGCAAGGCCTACCGCATCCATGTGTACCGAAGCGGCTATGCCACCTTCGAGGGACGCTCCAATGTGGAGAAGGAGGGCATGCACGAAGCACGTATCGGCAAGGATACGTTGGCACTTTTGCTCAACGAAGCGGAGCGCCTCACCTTCTTCGACCTGGATACGCTTTATGACAGCAACGTGACCGACCTGCCGAGCACCATCATCCGGGTGGTGGGGAATGGCAAGGACAAGCGCGTGAAGGGCCGTTACAACATGCCGGAACGGTTCAAGACCTACGGCACCTTCGTGGATGGCCTCCTCTTCCCGGTTCCGTGGAAACCGATCGCAGGCAAGAACTAACCCTTTTCGACCCGCTTTGCGCGGCCTGTACCGCTTTACGGTCCGTGGCTGGGCCGAAGCTGTTACATTTGCGACCCTTCGCAACGAACCCTTAATTCGATGATGATCAAGCGTATACTCACGCTGTGCACCGCAGCGCTCCTGGTACTTGCCACCCAGGCCCACGAGGGCATGTGGCTCCTGAATAAACTGAAGCAGATCAATGAAGCCGAGATGCAGCGGCTCGGGTTCAAACTGACCGCCGAGGACATCTACGCCATCAACGAGAGTAGCTTGAAGGATGCCGTGGTCCGCTTGGGCGGTGGCTTCTGCAGCGGGGAGATGGTAAGCTCCGAAGGTCTCTTCCTTACCAACCACCACTGTGGCTACAGCGCCATCCAGAGCCTGAGCACCGTGGAGAACGACCTGCTCACGAACGGCTTCTGGGCCAAGACCCGCAAGGACGAACTACCCGCTGGCTTCAACGTGAGCTTTCTGCAAGCGATCGAGGATGTGACGGAAAAGGTGATGGCCGAACTGAACGACGGCATGAGCGAGGACGAGCGCAACGCCAAGGTGGAGGAGATCGGTGCGAAGCTGCGCGGCGAGGTGAGCAAGGCCAACGGCATGAGCGCGGACTTCAAGGTGATGTTCGAAGGCAACGAGTTCTACCTCTTCACCTACAAGACCTACCGCGATGTGCGCCTGGTGGGCACCCCGCCCGATGCCATCGGCAAATTCGGTGGCGACACGGACAACTGGATGTGGCCCCGCCACACTGGCGACTTCTCCATGTTCCGCGTGTACACCGGTCCGGATGGCGAGCCTGCGGATCCTTCCGAGGCCAACATCCCCTTCAAGCCGGCGCACCACTTCCCGGTGAGCCTGGAAGGGGTGAAGGAAGGCGACTTCGCCATGGTGATGGGCTACCCCGGTAGCACGGACCGCTTCCTCAGCAGCCAGGGCGTGCGCCTTGCGCTGGACATCGAACAGCCGAGCCGTGTGAAGATCCGGGGCGTGAAGCTGGACCTGATGAAGGAAGGCATGGATGCCGATGATGCCGTGCGCCTACAGTACGCCGCGAAGTATGCCCAGGTGAGCAACTACTGGAAGTACTTCATCGGCCAGCAACGCGGATTGAAGCGCCTAAAGGTTTACGACAAGAAGAAGACACAGGAGGACGAGCTGATGGCCTGGGTGAACGCCGATCCCGAGCGTAAAAAGAAGTATGGTGAGATCGTGACGCTGCTGGACCGTGGCTATGGCGATCGCGCCAAATTCGAGCGTGCAAACACCTACATGCAGGAAGCCGCCTTCGGAAGTGAGAGCCAACGTGGCCCGCGTGCAGGCTGCAGCGGATGACTTCTTCAAGGACTACAACGCCGGTATCGATCAGAACATCACTGCCGCCATGTTCCGCTTGATCGCGGAGGATGTGGAGGCCGACCTTCAACCCTCGATCATCGCGACCATCCAGAAGAAGTACAAAGGCGATTTCGAGGCCTGGGCCGCAGCCGTCTTCAAGACGAGCATGCTGGTGGACCGGAAGAAATTGGATGCCTTCCTGGCGAAGCCTTCGGCGAAAGTGATGGAAAAAGACCTCGGAGTTCAGGCCATGGAAAGCTGCCTGAACCATTTCCGCAACGTGATCGGACCCGCTTCCGGAGCCAGCGAAACGGACATCTCGGAGGGCTACCGCCTGATGGTGGCCGCCATGCGGGAGAAGGACCCCAAGCACATGTGGTACCCCAATGCGAACAGCACCATGCGCTTGACCTACGGGCAGGTGGGCAGCTATGTACCGGCGGATGCCATGTTCTACAAGCACGTCACCACCTCCAACGGCATCCTGGAAAAGGAGGACCCCACGAACGACGAATTCGTCGTACCGGCCCGTGCGAAGGAATTGTTGCTGAAGAAGGACTTCGGCCGCTTTGCGGATGAGAACGGAGAACTGATCGTTTGCTTCATCAGTGGCAACGACATCACCGGTGGCAACAGCGGCAGCCCGGTGCTCAACGCGAACGGTGAACTCATCGGCATCGCCTTCGATGGCAACTGGGAGGCCATGAGCGGCGACATCGCCTTCGAGCCGGAGCTACAGCGCACCATCAGTGTGGACATCCGCTACGTGCTCTGGACCATCGAGAAATTCGCTGGGGCAAAACACCTGGTGGACGAGATGACCCTGGTGGAGCGCAAGGCCGCCGAGGCGGAAGCAGCAATGCCGGTACCCGCTGTGGTAGCTGCGCCGGCAAAGGCCGGGGCGAAATAATAAGATCGATCCATAGATCAATGGAAAGGGGGCTTCGGTCCCCTTTCTTGTGCTTCAGAGGTTTTGGAACGAACCGGGACCATCACCAACACCGCCCCTATCGCCGCCATCACCGGCGCCACCATGATGCCCAGCAACGGGATCTTCATCAGCAAACTGAAGCATGCGCCGTTGGCGAGCACCGCACCCAAGCGGGAATTGATCGCCTGGATGCTACCGCCTATACCGAGTTGGCGGCGTTCGAAGACATAATCGAACATGGAGAAGCCGTAGAAGTAGGCCGAGACCAGGAAGAGGGCCCCGAACGAGATCGGAGCTAGGACCGGAACGAGCAAGGTGAGCAGCCAGATGGCGATGGTCAGGAGCAGTTCCAGAACACCGTTCCGCAGGGCCACCAGCGAGCCGCGCCAGGCATCACGAAGGAGTTGCCGCATGGAGAAGGGAACCACACGGCCGGTGAGGATCTCCTCGGTGCGCTCACTGGCAAATGCCAACAACGGCGAAAGCAGGATGAGCACGAGGTACTTGTTCACCTTGTAGAGGAGGTAGGCCACGGCGATCTTCAACAGGATCGCGGTCAGGAATTCCCGTGCGCCTTCGAGCGATCGCTTGATGGCGTTCCATGTGGCGGTCCATCCTTCGCCTTCCACTTCCTGCACGGGAATGGCCAGGTAGCTCCCCAGCCAGGATGTGAATTCTTCCACAGGACCTTCCAGGATCCGGTACAGGCCGAACGTGAGCACTACCCACAAGGCCACGGGCACCAGGAACATCCAACCCATTCGGTGCTTCAGCGCAAAGCGGAATGCACGGAGGAAGCCATCCATGCCACGGCCAAGGTCACGTACCACGCTCATGGTGCGAAGATCAGCAACTTGAACGCCAAGGTTATCGGGTCTATTCCTCCGCGCCTGTCGGCGCTTCGAGTAGAAAAGAGGAAACCACGGATGCACACGGAGCAACACGGATGATGGATCACGACACACCCGAACTGGGTAGTTCTCGGCGCCTGTCGGCGCTTCGAGCGGAAGAGAGGAAACCACGGATGCACACGGATCAACACGGATGATGGATCGCGACACACCCAGCACGGGGTAGTTATCCGCGTTCATCTGCGTTCATCCCCATCCATCGGCGGTGAAATGCATTTCATGGTGTGCACCCGTCGGCGCTTCGAGTAGAAGAGAGGAAACCACGGATACACACGAATGAACACGGATGATGAGTTGCACCGACATGGATCCGTGAGTCGCTATCCGTGTTTATCAGCTTCCATCCGTGGTGAAATGCCTTTCATGGTGTACGCCTGCAGGATGGCCTCCTGTTGAACGCCTTGAAGGCCGTTGCTACTGGCTACCTTTGCGCCTTCCTTTCGCACCCATGGAACTGAGCCCGCTCACCGCCCTCTCCCCCATCGACGGCCGCTACCGTGACCGCACCCGTGGTCTGGCCCGTTGGTTCAGTGAGCTGGCCCTGATGCGCTACCGGCTTCGGGTGGAACTGGATTATTTCGTGTTCCTGTGCGGCATCCCTCTGCCTGAACTGGTCGGTACGCCGTTGGAGCGGCTAAGCGAGGTACGGACGCGCATCGCGGACCTCGGCACCTCGGACGCGCAACGCATCAAGGACATCGAGAAGGTGACCAACCATGATGTGAAGGCGATCGAATACTTCCTGAAGGAGCGCCTGGAGGAAGCCGGTCTGAAGAAGCAACAGGAGTTCGTGCATTTCGCATTGACCAGCCAGGACATCAACAACACGGCCTTTCCGCTGCTGATCAAGGATTTCATTTTCGAGGCCTA
>JAHEFL010000125.1 GCA_024640205.1 Flavobacteriales bacterium
ACAAGGACATCGACGAGCTCTTAACCCAATATCGAAGCGAACGCAGACGACTGGCTTTTCAATTGGACAGGGTTCGTGAAGCGATCAAGGAATTACGCGCGACCAGAAGCGACGGTCCGAAGAGCGTAACTGCTCCTGTAGCGAAACGAGGCCCTGGCAGACCCAGGAAGAACCCTGCTGATAAAACGCGCAAAGCCAAGTCCGGAAGAAGGAAGAAAAGGACCGTGGTGGGAGGCTACCGTCTCAGTGATTGGGATAACGCAGTGATCACCAGCATCCGCAAGGCGGACCAATTGCTGCCCAAGGAGGATATCCTGAACGCCATTGCCAATTGGGCTAAGAAAGCGGAACCCCAAATGAGCGCAGCGGACGTGGAAGCCAAATTGACCAGGGTCCTTCAAAAACTAAGTGGAAAGCGCGGTGAGTTAGGCACCCATCGCACCGGCCTTCGCCGCGGATACCACTATGGACTGAAAGAGTGGTTCTTCGCAAGCAGCGGTGCTCTCCGGAAACAACATTACGACAAGTTGGTCCTCATGGAGGAAAAGGCGTGAGTAGCGGCCATCCTACGGCGCCAATTGGTCGCCGGTAATTGGCACCGGAGTCCGTCCGATTCCGTGCGATCGTATCGTAACTTCGGGCTGTACATGAGGAATTTTCTTGTTGCCATCGATTTTTCCCCCGTCACCCAAAGCGTGCTGGAGTTAGCGGGAAAATTAGCGGGACCGGTCGGCGCCAAATTGTGGTTGCTCCACGTTGCGGCACCGGACCCGGACTTCGTCGGATTCAAAGTGGGGCCTTCCTATATCCGGGATCATCAAGCGGATATTCTTCGGCAGGAGCATAAGGATCTGCAGGCCATGGCCGTGGAATTGGAACAGCAAGGACAGGATGTTGAGGCCCTCATGGTCCAGGGACCAACGACCGATACGATCACCGAAATGACAGGGAAACTGGAAGCCGATCTGATCATCATGGGAAGTCATGGGAAGGGAGCTTTGTTCCGTGCCATGGTGGGAAGTGTCAGTGAACAGGTCCTCCGAGAAAGCACCGTACCCGTTCTCATCGTCCCCAGCCCCGATCGTCCCTGACCTTAACAACGGATGAGACGAATTCTCGGTTCCGCCGCGTTGATCATATTATGCAGTTCCGTGTGCGTGCCGGATCTTCTCCCGCACGGCCCGAAGCTTGACCGCGTCAAGCTGCCGGAGGGGTTCTCGATATCGGTGTTCGCATCGGACGTGAAGAATGCTCGGGCCATGTGCTGGGGAGAGAACGGAACGCTGTTCGTCGGTAGCCGGGGTGAAGGTGTTGTCCATGCCTTGCGCGATACCAACTCAGATGGTCGTGCGGATATGCATTACGTTGTTGCCTCGGACCTGCGCATGCCCGTTGGTGTGGCGTTCAGGAACGGGTCCCTGTACGTCAGTGCGGTGGACAGGATCGTGCGGCTCGATGGGATCGAGGATCGATTGGATGACCCTCCCCCACCGTTACTCGTAACGGACAAATACCCCAGCGACACGCATCATGGCTGGAAGTTCATCGCGTTCGGACCGGACGACAAGCTATACGTACCGGTCGGCGCACCGTGTAACAATTGCCTCAACAACGACCCCATCTATGCCTCGATCACACGCATCGATCCGGATGGATCGCACCGCGAGGTCATAGCCTACGGGGTGCGCAACACCGTTGGTTTCGACTGGCATCCGGTAACGGGTGAACTCTGGTTCACCGACAACGGCCGCGACATGCTCGGCGATGATATTCCGGATTGTGAACTGAACCGACTATCCAAGCCCGGCGAGCATTTCGGGTATCCGTTCTGTCACGCTCCCGGTATCCCGGACCCGGAATTCGGATCGCAGCGGTCCTGTGACAAATTCACGCGTGAAGCAGCGGTGCTCGGTCCTCACACGGCTCCGCTTGGTATGCGTTTCTATACTGGTGATCAATTCCCCGATAAGTACCGCAACGCCATTTTCATCGCCCAACATGGAAGTTGGAACCGCAGCACACCGATAGGATACCGCTTGGTCGTGGCTTACCCGATGCCGGACGGCTCGGCCCGGACCGAGGTTTTTGCCGAAGGCTGGTTGAAGGGGAATAGTGCGTGGGGACGACCGGTGGATGTCTTGGTCGCACCGGATGGGAGTCTGCTCGTCAGCGATGATTCGGCGGATATGATCTATCGCATCACATACGTGGGTGAATGACCTGCTGGCCACTTTGCACGATTGCGTGTTGAAACACCAAGGCACCGGCTGCGGCACCCAGTGTCACGGGTGATCGATCTTCGCGTTCATGAAGCTCTTATTTCTTGTCGTTGTCATCTCCCTTCTTTGTGCACGTGGAAGCGCGCAGGATTCCGGCTTCGGGCTGGGTATCGTGATCGGTGACCCGACAGGACTGGCGGCCAAGGCATGGACCGGGAGCGATAGAGCCCTGGCCTTCGCATTGGCTTGGGGCGGGATCGGCAATGACAACGGTTACTTCCATGTTCAGGGCGACTACCTGTTCCACAATTTCTCCCTGATCACAGTATCCAAGGGAAAACTAGCCCTGTATTATGGACCCGGTGCACGCTTGCGCCTTTCGGAGAACAGCGATACGCGACTGGGGCTCCGGTTCCCGGTAGGACTCGACTACCTCTTCGAGGGTGCGCCAGTGGATGTGTTCGTGGAATTGGCCCCTACCCTCGACCTGATCCCGGGCACAAGCTTTGACCTCGACGCCGGGATCGGTTTCCGCTACTGGTTCGGCAAATAGATCGGACCGCGATCCAGCCATTGGCGCGTCCGGAACCCCGACCGGTACAACCAATGGTACACCAGCAAAGCCGTGACCGAGCCCAGAAGGGCGCCGGCCAGGACGTCCTCGGTAAAATGCTGTGACAGGTATACCCTGGAAAAAGCAAGAACAGAAGCCAGCACCGCCAGTGCTGCGGCCCATTTCCTTTGTCCGATAATTACCGCTAGCGCCAGACACATGCTGAACGCGGCCGTGGAATGACCACTTGGAAAACTGAAGTGGTGGTTCAGGTCCAAGTTGACCATCCAATGCATGTCACCCAATGCGGACCGGAACATGGCTGGCCGGTCACAATCCGCAAAGACCGATCGCTTGAGCACTTGTACCAGGATCGCGCTCAGGCCGCAGCTCAAACCCACCATCAGGAACGAGCGCACGCTCTTGAACAACAGTAAGATCAGCGCCAGAGCCGTTGGGACAAGGCCATCCGCTACATGCGTGATGTACTGGAAGAACAGATCCGACCAATGCGCGTGCCATTTATTGATCCAGGCATGCAACTCCAATTTGTCCATCAGGCCCACCCCTACCAAGCCCGGTATTGCAAGCACAATCGCCACGGACATGAAGACCAACACCGCATTCCGTCGCTGCATTCGGCGAATGTAGGCATGCCGATCATCCACGATCGATCGTGGATCCCGCATCGGGTGAATACCCCGATCGGAGTATTGCACGCTCAATAGTCGGCCGGGACTTTTGCGACCCGAACATGAACATGCACGTGGATCGATCTATCATCGCCCTTCTACTCACCATCTCTTCCGTCGCGCTATCCGCACAAGAAGGTCTTATTGAAGGTGTGGTGAGGACCGAACGAGGCGTGCCCTTGGCATTTGCCAACGTAGTGATCCACGGCACAGCGCATGGTACGACAACCAATGCGGACGGGCGATTCACCTTGGATGGGTTGACCGATGGGGAGTATATGATCGTGGCGAGCAGTGTTGGCTATGAAGTGGTCAGTGCCCACGTTCAGGTACCCGTTACCGGGGGGGCCATTGAGTTGCGGACAAGGGAGCGCGTGGTGGACCTCCCGGCTTTCACGGTCCAGAACAGCCTGACCGGCGGAACGGAACGGGCACGACGAACGGATGGAGCCGCTTGGTACATCGGCCCCAAGGAACTGGAGGAACAAGGCTACACGGATGTGCTTCGGGTGCTCCGCTCCGTGCCGGGTGTGAATATCCAGGAAGAAGATGGCCTCGGGCTGCGACCGAACGTCGGGCTGCGCGGGGCAGGCGCGGAGCGAAGTGCCAAGATCACCGTGATGGAGGACGGAGTACTCGCTGCCCCCGCGCCATATGCCGCCCCTGCGGCTTACTATTTCCCGACCATCGGAAGAATGAACGGGGTCGAAGTGGTGAAGGGCAGCAGCCAGATCCGGCATGGCCCTTTGACCACCGGTGGTGCCTTGAACATGCTTTCAACACCCGTTCCTGAGAGGACCTCTGGAATGGTGAGCCTGCAGGGTGGCAGCTACGGAAGCCGGAACATCCATGCGCATGCTGGCACGGAACACAACGGGATCGGTTTTCTTGTCGAAACGTTCCAGCAAGCCACGGACGGATTCAAGCTCCTCGATCACGGAGGGAATACGGGGACATCGAAAAGTGACCAGATGGCCAAACTTCAATGGCGCTCAAGGGAGGGATCCCGGATCCAACATGCGGCCTCCGTCAAGGCAGGATACACTACCGAATCGGGAAATGAAACCTACCTGGGTTTAAGCGAGAATGACTTCGCGCTTACGCCGTACCGGCGCTATTCAGGTTCGCAAGAGGATCGGATCACGGTCGAACATGACCTTTTCACCGCACAATACGCTGTCACATTGCCCTCCGGTCCGCAATTGACGTTCACCGGCTACCGCACGAACACCCATCGGAACTGGTACAAGCTGGACAAGGTGACCGACACGACCGGTACTGCGGTCGGGATCAGCACCATCCTCAGCGAACCTGATCGCTATGCATCGGCCTATCACACGATCACCGGAGCCAGTTCTGCGGACAACTCCTTGCGCGTGAAAGCCAACAACCGGAATTATCAGGCTTCTGGGGTACAGTTCATCGGTGTTCAGGAGTTCCGGACGGAAGGAGCAACGCATCGACTCGAACTCGGGCTGCGGGTGCATGAGGACCATATGGATCGCTATCAGCACACGGATGGATACCGCATGGAAGAAGGCCGGATGTTGCTTACGGATCCCGGGGATCCGGGAACGGAGAGCAACCGTATCGCCAGTGCTGACGCTGTCGCAGCTCACTTCATGTATGACCTGGAGATCGGGCGGTTGGGGCTACGGCCGGGCTTGCGACATGAGCGCATTAACATGGTGGATGAAGACTTTGGCAGGAGCGATCCCGGGCGGAACGGTGATGAACTGATAACGACCGAGAACGAAGTGGATGTCTGGATCCCGGGCATCGGCTTGGATATGGACATCACCGAGCATGTGAACGCCTTCACCGGTATCCACAGAGGGTTCTCTCCACCGGGAGCTGCACCGGGAACAAAGCCTGAAGCCAGCGTCAATTATGAAGCAGGGATACGGTTCGATCGTGCGGGCACATTCATCCAGCTGATCGGATTTCTCAATGACTATAGTGAACTCCTTGGAGCCGACCTGGCGGCCTCCGGTGGTACCGGGACGGGCGATCTGTTCAATGGAGGAGAGGCGATGGTACGGGGCCTTGAATTCCATATTTCGCACGATCCCTTGGTAGGCCTGAAGAACCATTTGCGCATGCCGATAAACTTGAGCTACACCTATACCGATGCCAGATTCGAAAGCACCTTCACAAGCACCTTTGAAGGTTGGGGATACGTCGCTCAAGGGGACCGCATCCCATACATCCCGATCCATCAGCTCAACGCCCGCATCGGGATCGAGGGTAGGAAAGCCTCCATCTCGTTGACCACCACCTTTGTGGGTGAAGTGCCCGCGACCACCGGAACAGCGATCGACCAGGAACCCCAACGGATACCCGCGTTCATGGTACTTGATGTAGCGACGACCTACCGATGGTCGCCTCGGATCGAGGTCTTCGCTTCAGTGCAGAACGTGTTTGATGACGCCTACCTGGTATCGCTTGTCCCGGCAGGTTCACGCCCTGGTGCTCCACGCATGATCTTCGGTGGTATGCGATTCCGGTTCTGAGCGATCTCAAGGGATACCTTAGCTCACAGCATGATGGCGAGCGACAGGATCAAACTTTTTG
>JAHEFL010000126.1 GCA_024640205.1 Flavobacteriales bacterium
GACCACGATCTCACCCTCACAGAAAACAGTGTCCCCGGTGATCACCACCGGATCACACGGGTCATTCGCCAACTCGGTCGTGAAGTCATCGAACCAGATGGTATACTGCGCTGCGCCTCCGCTCAGGACGGTGAACATGTGCGGGCCGGCGGTCATGGTCACGGTGACGCAATGTTGGGTCCAACCGGTACCTGCCGGCACGAGCACATTGGGGCCGACTTGTACACCATCCACACCCAGCTTGAAATGGGCGTTGGGCGTGTTCTGTCCTGGATCCCCTGGAACAGGCGGCCCGGAATACCACACACAAAGATCGATCTGTTCGCCTCCTGCAAAGACCTGGGCCGGGGTGGTCTGGATCTGGTCCGCACCGGCATAGAAGTACATGTAGCCAATGCCGCTATGGGCGCCCAATGGGCTGGCGTAGTTCGTCGTGCCTACGACGCAGCCCAATGACGCTGGCGCCCACAAGGGATGGAATCCATCCTCGACACGCCCCGCATCGTTCGCACAGGTGAAATTCGGAGCACAGGTGCAATTCGCTGCCACCCCTGCTTCAAAATCCCCGTTCAGGATCTGAGCTGTAGCTCCAAGTTGACAGAGCACGCAGAAGACCAACGCGCACAGATAGCCCTGACAGGCTTGGTTTATGGATGGACCGAACAAGTTCACCATGGAGCCATTGGAGGTGAGGCCGTACAACGTTGGAGCTACGCGCGGAGCGCCTAAATTACAGGTAAGCCCACTAGCGCGGGCAAGGCGTGAAGCTACTGGAATAGGTCGGGCGCGTCCGTCTGCAATCGGTCCGGGCCTTTCCTCAAGGCGATGAAATGACTCCATCGGCCACCGGCACCGAACAGGGTGACTTCCAGACCAAGGTCCTGGGCCCTGCGCACCTGTTCCTTGTTCGCCCGGTCATTGGATACCACGATACCTTGGAAATGGGAAGTGACGGCCCGCCAGATGGCCTCCTCCATATCCGTGGCATAGCGGTAAAGCGGGATGTATGGTTGTTCCGTCTGGAGCAGAAGCAGGAACGCATCCACCTGGCATTCCACGTTCAAATGGCCTTGAATCGATGGTATCCGGTTCAAGGCAACGATCGCTCGTGCATAGGTTCTCAGGTAGGGCCACCAGTCACCTGCTGCGAACAGCTTGCAGTCCAGGGTAATGTCAATGTCCGGGCGCTTGCTTGCCAGTTCGCTCAGCAGGCTGTCCAGCCGCTCGATAGCGAAGGACTGGCCGCTTCGTGAGACCACATAGCAATTCCTCAATTCCTTCCAGGTCATGGAATTGATCGATCCCTCGCAGGTGGTCAATTCGCTTAGATCCTGCGCGTGATAGGCCACCAACACACTGTCCGCGCTGAGTTGCACATCCAATTCGACCCCTTCCACACCGTAGCCCAAGGCCCGCTCCATGCTGGCCCGGCTGTTCATGGGTTCCTCCGCTTTCTGTCCCGCGCCGCCATGCCCTATGATCAGCGTGTTGGACGCATCCTGCGTGCCGCACCCGAACAGTACCAGGATCAGAAGCGATCGCAAATGCCAGGGTGTGAACTTCAGTTCCATTGCTCCGGGATACGGCACACGCGTTCAGCGTTCAAAATTCATTTTCCAGCTGGCTTTGTTGCCCCTGTCGTCCGTTACCTCCAACTTGAATTCCTTGGTGCCCGTGGTACTGGTATGCTTGTCGAACGTATGGCTGAGTGCCTTGTTCTTCGGGTCGTATGCCATTAACACCCACTGATCGTTCATGGTCGCTTTCCAGTCGGCTATGCCGGACAGATCATCGGAGATCTTCAGGACAAAGCCCTTCCGGCCCCGCATGATACTGCGCAGATCGACATTGCTGATACTGGGTGGTATGCTGTCCACCATGACGGTATATGCCCCGAACGAACGAACGCGTGCGGATACCCATCCGTTCGCCCAGCTTCCACCTACAGCGGTCGGTCTGCCCTTGTCGTCCAGACCAACTATCAATGCCTTCAGCCGCGCACTTTCAGGCAGATCCGGAACCGCAATGGCAAGGTCGCAGTGAAGATGGATCGGGATCATCGGGTCATGAAGGACATGTATCGGGGACCAGGCTTTGACCGGCGCCGGTCTTTTTGCATATCCGAAGTACGTGTCGTCATAGAGTGCAAGGGCTGGCATCGTAAAACGTACACCTTCCTCGAGGAGCACGTTCTCCGAATCGTAACGGAACAGGCTTCCCTCCAATTCCCGGTCAGGCCATGATAACGTGCGTTCGAAGGTCGAACCTTGGAGGCGGAAGGTGAGTTCCGAGCGGTTCCCGTGCTTGTCCGTCACCACGAAGTGGACAAGGTGTTCACGCCCTGGTTCCACATTGATGCGACCTTGTGCAGGCTCCTTGCCGTAGATCTTCAAGGTATTGTTCGGCAGTTTGAAACACCGGTGGTATTCCATGCGTGACCCCTTGTACAAGCCATAGTCCATGTGTGCGTTGCAGTAGCGGTTCCGATCGAAATCCAGTTCCGTGAACCCGGTCGTGAACACGAGGACGCTGTCGACGAAGAGTTCGATGCTCCGGACCCCGAAGCGGCTGGAAGTGCCATCATAGCGGTCCAGGGTATGCAATGCCAGACCCACGGAGCCGTATGCCTCGGGCCGGACCCCAGGTTTCAATCCATAGCGTCCGCCCGCACCCTGGGTTGCGAAGCCTTTCGCATTGGGTGGATATGGTCCTGCACGACTCGTGTCGCTCAACGGATAGATACGGACCCCGATGATCTCGGGTGGCGTGCTGTCCTTCACCTTGATCCCCATGGACTCCGGATCCAATGCATGCTGGTCGGAGGTCCTTCGGATCTCGAAATGCAAGTGGGGGCCTGCACTACCACCTGAATTTCCGCTCAAGGCGAATACTTCGCCTTGGACCAAAGGCAAAGTTCCCTTTTCCGGATAAATGTCCAGGTTGAAGTCCTTGTTGCGGTACTGAGCGTCAAGCGCAGCTTCAGCGACCGCGCCCTTCAACTGTTGGAGGTGGCCGTACACGGACGTGTGCCCGCTGGGGTGATCCACATACACAGCATGACCATAGCCCCACGGACTGATCTTGATCCGGGAGACCCAACCCTCAGCTACGGCCCGCACCGGAACCCCTTCCTGTCCCTGTGTCCTGATATCCAGCCCGGAATGGAAATGGTCGCTCCGAGGCTCCATGAAATTTCCGGATAGGTCCATGGGAATATCCATCGGCGTAATGAAACCAGCCACTGGAACAGTTCCTTGACCGACGAAATATATGGGCGTTAAAATACTGGTTATCAGAACTAAAGTGTATCTCAATTGAAGCATGCGTTCGACTTGTCAATATAGGTGGGACCAAGTGGAGGTCCCAAGGCTGCAAGCTACCAGCGCAACGGGCGTGATCACCCAGCGTGCCTTCCGGTAGCATCAACACGCTGAAGTTCAAACAAATCGCATGCGGAGATGGGGTTCGCCGCTATCTTTGGCAACGGACCATGTTCGATCATTCGTCCAGCAAATGAACACGTTGACCCAGCGACTTCGCGCGTTACAGGAACAGGTTTCCCGGCTCGTCCGGGAATACAAGGCACTTCAGAAGAAAGCGGCCGATCTGGGTACCAGCGCGCACGACCTGCAGCGGTCGGTGGAAGTGCTGAAGGCACGTGTTTCAGAGTTGGAACGGGAGAACGAGGTCCTCCGTGAAGCAAGATCCACTGATCGTGGATCCGCCGTATCGGGAACGAAGGAACAGATCGATGAATTGGTAAACGAGATCGATCGCTGTCTGGCATTGATCAATGCATGATGAGCGACGAGGGGAGAACCATGGAGGAACGATCGATCAGGATAGAACTCGCAGGCCGGGCATATCCGCTTACCATACAGGTGGCGGAGGAGGAAGTTGTGCAGCGTGCCGTGGAAGAGATCAATGAGAGCATCGCCCGCTTGAAGGCCAGCTATCCGCTGACCGACAGGCAGGACCTGTTGGCGATGGCATCCTTGGAAGTGACCGTTCGCGCACTGAATACCAGTACGGAACGCAAGGAAGCTGAAGCCGGTGAGGCGTTGGACGCCATCGAACGACTGCTCTCCGATCTGCGGTTCTGATCCCCTTGGTTCCCGTGGCAGGGGTTTGTCGCGGAGGCCGGACATGGTCCACTAAAACAGTGGATCAATGGAGGAATTGAACAGCATAAGTATCGTGATAGGCCTGTTGATCGGCTTGGTCGCAGGTGGCGCAATCGTTTTCGTTGCGCTGAACAGCGTGATGCGCAAACGGCGTGACGGCATTCTGAAGGAAGCCGAGGCCGAAGGCGAAGCCCTTAAAAAGGACAAGATCTTGCAGGCCAAGGAGAAATTCCTTCAGTTGAAGGAACAACACGAAAAGGAGGTGCGTGAGCGGGAGCGGAACGTTCAGCAGTCGCAGGAAAAGGCGAAGCAGCGCGAATCGAACCTGAGCAGGCAGCAACAGGACGTGGCGAACAAGGAAAAGCAACTGGATCGCCTGAAGGAGGACCTGGAACAGAAATTCCAAGGCCTGGAACGCCGTAAGGAGGAAACGGAAAAGCTCCACGCCAAGCAGGTCGATCTATTGGAGAACATGAGTGGCTTAAGTGCTGATGAAGCACGCAAGCACCTTGTGGAGAGCCTGAAGGATGAGGCGCGTACGGCTGCCATGTCCCACATCAAGGAATCACAGGAGGAAGCCAAGCTAACGGCCAACAAGGAGGCCAAGCGCATTGTGATCCAGACCATCCAGCGGGTGGCCACCGAACATGCCATTGAGAATTCCGTGAGCGTGTTCCATATCGACAATGACGACGTCAAAGGGCGCATCATCGGACGGGAAGGAAGGAACATCCGGACCCTGGAAGAGGCGACAGGCGTGGAGATCGTGGTGGATGACACACCCGGGGCCATCATCCTCAGCTGTTTCGATGCCGTTCGAAGGGAAGTGGCGCGTCTTGCACTGCACCAATTGGTGAAAGATGGCAGGATCCACCCAGCACGGATCGAGGAGGTGGTATCGAAGACCAAGAAACATCTCGAAGAAGAGATCATGGAGGTGGGGAAGCGGACCTGCATCGATCTGGGGATACATGGCTTGCACAACGAACTCATACGGATGGTCGGTAGAATGAAATACCGGAGCTCCTATGGACAGAACCTTTTGCAGCATAGCCGCGAAGTGGCCAATCTGAGTGCCATCATGGCGGCGGAGCTTGGATTGAACACCAAGGCGGCCAAACGTGCAGGACTTCTGCACGATATCGGGAAAGTGCCGGATGAGGATCCCGAGTTGCCCCACGCCATCCTGGGGATGAAACTGGCGGAGAAGTATGGCGAGAAGGCAGACGTATGCAATGCCATTGGTGCGCACCACGATGAGATCGAGATGACCACGCTTCTTTCCCCGGTGGTACAGGCCTGCGATGCCATTAGCGGTGCCCGCCCCGGTGCCCGCCGCGAGGCCGTGGAGGCTTATATCCAGCGCCTGAAGGACCTGGAAAGTGTGGCCATGAGCTATGGCGGCGTGACCAAGGCGTTCGCCATCCAGGCAGGACGTGAGCTTCGGGTGATGGTGGAAAGCGAGAAGATCACCGATGCGCAGAGCGATGAGCTCAGCATGCAGATCGCCGATCGCATCATGAATGAAATGACCTACCCGGGCCAGGTGAAGATCACTGTGATCCGGGAGAAACGTTCGGTGGCCGTTGCGAAATGATGACGGGATATTCGTTCTTGGGAGGGGCGGCATTGTGGCCGCCCTTTTCTTTGTGCTCGCGTGTTGAGCCCTGAACTTCTCCAGCGGATCTTTCAATGGGAGGTCCGCACCTGGTCCCGCGCGTATCCCTTGTGGCATAGTGCTTTGAAAGACCTGGGGCACGGGTTCAAAGCGCTGGCGCTGGGTGAGCGACATGGCGGGTCATCCTTGTTGTTGGCGCTTCATGGGGCATCGGTGGTGTGCAGCGATCTCAATGGTCCGACCGACACTGCCCAGGAATTGCATCGGAGCGAGGGGGTCGCGAATTCCGTGCACT
>JAHEFL010000127.1 GCA_024640205.1 Flavobacteriales bacterium
GGCCATCCATTTTTCCTGCTTCGGGCATCCCAAGGACACCAGAACAATGTTCGCCTTGGACCTCTCGATCATCGCAGCTTGATGTTCCAGGTCCATGGAGCCTATCGGCACATAGGGAGGAACGTGCCTACCTGCTATACCGAGACCCGGAAATTCGGTCCCGATGCGTTCCACGATCCGCCCTTGGACCTCCTCGGTACCACCGACCAAAAAGACACTTGCACCTCGGTCCTCAGCTGCCTTAAGAATGGCGGGCATGAGGTCGTTCCCAGCTACCCGCTCTTGGCCTATGCCATGGAACCATTGCATGGCTCGTAAGACCGGCACGCCATCTGCCGTGGCCATATGCGCCTCGCGCACGACCTTCAGGAAAGCAGGATCCCGATGGCATTCCACCGTCATGTGCGCATTCACGCAACAGACGTACGAAGAGATCCTCGCAACACCCATCTCAACGATGGTATCGACATGCCATTGAAAGGTGCCCTTGGAGATATCCAGACCAAGGACACGAAGTTCGGGTATGGTCATGGGCCCGGGTTCATGTCCTTTGCATGGGGCGGGACCCGCGAGCATCCTTGCGAACAGGGTGTTCGATCTTTTCGCTGCCCGTGTCATACCAACGCACCATTTCCTTGGCGCCCTGACGGAGCGTATACGGGGCCGGACCGAACGCAGCAATGGTCCTATCCATGGGTGTGATATAATCACTGGTCATGCTCCTATAACGCTCCATGGTGATGGGAAAAGGGATACGCATGGCCTTCAGCAGATCGCCTACCCTTGCGATCGCGCGGATCACCCACGACGGAATATACCTGACGGGCTTCTGCATGAGCTCTTCAGAAATGATCTCCACCCACTCCTTCAGATCGAAGGGAGGGTCCCCGACATAATACACCTTGCCTTTGACCTTTTCGGGCTCCGCATTGAAGATCCGGTCGATCTGCCAGACCACATTGCCCACGTAACCGTAGGATCGGATCACCCTGGTTTTCCCCGGGTGGAAGTAGAGCCCCTTGCGCATGACCTTGAACATCACGTCCCGATAGCGCAGGGAATAAGGGCCCCAAATGGTCGTCGGTCGTATGATCGTCCAAATGGAGTTCAGACCCGCTTCCCTTGTGATCAATTCCGTCCTTCGCTTGGACTCACCATATACGGTGAACGGCTTGAAATCAAGGTCACCCTTGGGCTGATAGCCTGCTTCACACACGAACTGTGAACTGGTCACGATCACGCGTTCCACCGAGGCATTCTCGTTTACGACCGACAACAGGATCCGGGTCCCTTCGTGGTTCTGGCGATAGGCATCGAGATCCTCCTTTTCGTCCGTATCCGTTCGCGCGGCGAGATGCAGCACGTGCGTTGGTCCGAACGACGCGAACATCCTCGCCACCGCTTCGCGGTCCATAATGTCCACATTCTTCCAGAATGGAGCGTGGTCCTTGTTCAAAGGAGGGTTCCAATCCAGGTTCATCACGGACACTTCCTGGTCCAGGTAGTACGCCATCACATTGGTACCGATGAATCCGGATCCACCGGTGATCAATAATCGCATGCTCTATATGTCCTTGTCGGTGATGGCTTTCAGTTCCCGTTCCATGGAATGACGGAATGCTTCCAATGTGAATCGCTTCTCAAATATGCGTCGCCCTGCAGCACCCATCCGAACGCGGAGTTGCGGATCATCCAACAGGATCCCAAGCTTTTCTTCCAGCGCCACTGCATCCTTCACAGGGACCAGCAATCCGCTTGACCCGTCCTCCACAACCGAGGGGATCCCCCTCCAATAGGTACTGACAACAGGTTTGGCGAAAACCATCGCCTCCACGACCACCAAGCCAAAACTCTCAGCTTCGAAGAAGGAAGGGAAGCAAAAAATATCGCAGGACGCGAATCGAGCCTGCTTCAACTCCCCGTCGAGCACCCCCAGTTCCACTACATGCTCCCTGATCCCATGCATATCCATGAATTCCGAACACTCGCGCCGCACGTCAGTATCTCCCCAGCGCCCCATCAGCTGCAACTGGATGTTCCTGCCAGCGCTGCGTAATGACCTGAAGGCTTCCAGCAGGACCATCACCCCTTTCGAGCGAACAAGGACTCCGGTGAACAGGATGACCAATGGCTCCCCTGGTCCGCTGGTTCTCTCCGCCACGGTTCCGCGCAGGTCCGGTATCCCGTTCGGGATGACCACATTCCTTTTTGCGCCGAATACCGCGCCATCATCCGGATTCTGGGGCGCAGTACGAATGGCCAATGAAGGTCGACGATAAGCCCAATGAAAGAAGGGCCGGACCATGGCCGGCAGGCGATGACCAAAGCCCGAAACACCACCGGCGTGAAAATGGAAAACGGTATACCGGAAGAGCCACCGCGTGGTAATTAGCAGGGCGAGATCGCGGAGAACGGGAACGGTGTTGGGACCTGCGGGGGGGTAATACAGGGTGGGGGTACGGTACCTTAAACGAGCGTACCAGATGCGAATGATCGTGGACAGAAGAACGGCAAGCTTCCGGAATGCGAAGCGGCCAATGCTTTCCATATCCTCCGAGAAGGCCATCCTAACATGGTACAGTTGGACCCCATCATAGCTCCCATCCAATAGCGCTTTGACCATGACCGCCTGACCTCCGAAAGGAGGTGGCGTCTGGCCTACCACCAGTATGCGATGTGGTTCCCGACCGCCCTGCACGCCACCAAAAGTATTCAGCACCTGACGCCTGACCAGATCGCATACTAAAGTGCATCAACACACGATGGTGCATGCAACCCCTCCTTAAAGTGCCATTCGTCGAAGATTTCAAGCCATTCGTCGGAATTGCGAAACCACGACCGCTTAGTTCAGGTTGAACGGACACCATTCCTAGAGAACATGCGCTCCGTATTTCGTTCGATCCTGTTCATTGCCTTGGCCTTTTCCTTCGCGGATGAAGGTCTATGCACGATCTACTATGTATCTGCCATCGGTAATGATTCCAATTCAGGTACTTCGCCGGCACAAGCATGGCGGACCGTGCAACGGGCTCAGCAGGTTGCCGGTTCATTACAGCCGGGTGACCAGGTCCTATTCGAACGCGGCGGCGTGTATCCGGGGCAATTGACGATCACTTCCTCAGGGTCCGCGAACAACCCGATCCAGATCAGCGCGTACGGCAATGGAGAGCGTCCCATCATTTCGGGATCAATTCCTGTTACCGGTTGGACGAATTACCAAGGCAATATCTGGAGGGCACCCATCACGCAGGCAGTGAAATACCTGCGCTCCGGGAATTCCCACATGACACTCGCGAGAACCCCTAACTCGGGTTGGCTGCATAATGACAACGGGTCCAACACAAGTATTACCAGTGCCCAAATAACACAGCCCAGTGGCACCTGGAACGGAGCAAGGGTCGTGGTCCGAAGCACCAATTGGAGCTACGAGACTCGCACGATCACGAACCATTCGAACAATACCTTGACCTTCCCTGCGCTCCAGTTCAACCTGAGCAATTACGAATGGGGATTCTTCTTCTGCAACACGCTCAGCGCTTTGGACAGCCCTGGTGAATGGTACCATGACGCTTCCACCGGTCAACTCTATTTCTGGCCCCCGGGCAATGTCGATCCCAACGGACTCAACATTCAGGGTGCCGTGCATGATCGCGGGATCATCGCAGGATGGCAGAAGCAACACATCCGGATACAAGATGTAGCCTTCAGGGATCAATGTCTCGCGGGGGTCAAGAACGACGGTGCGTCCTACATAACCGTGGATAATTGCTCGTTCGATCGCAGCTACATGGCCATCACCAGTTATGGTAATCATGATCAGTATTCGAACAACACGATCACAGGAACGTATGCAACCGCGATACAAGCGGTCAACGAGAACACGGTCATCAGCAATAATGTGCTTACCGACGTTGCCCTGGTACCCGGTTTTGGCGAGAGTGCTTGGGGCTACTTCGGTATCTATATCATAGGCGATGGGAACACGATCCGCGAGAACCGGTTGGAGAACATCGGATACTCCGGGATATTCCTGAAAGGGAACCCCTTGGTGGAAAGGAATCATATCCGCAATGCCCTTGCCATTTCGAATGACGGCGGTGGAATACACTTCGATGAGGTGAACGGGATGATCGTTCGGGAGAATATCATCCTGGACCTGATCGGCAGCCTGGAAGGGTCGGCACCGGACCACTCGGTTTATTATGAAAAGAGCAATGGGATCTATTTCGGCTTCCGGGATATTCGCAACAGCATTTTCCAGCGCAACACCATTGCTGGCTGCAAAGGTGACGGCATCCACGTGGACCATAGCATGGTGAGCAGCGGGAACCAGGTGATCGATAACGTCCTTTATGACAACAATGGACAGCTTGGGATAAGCGACTATTCCAACATTGATGGTACAGGGGCCGTGGCGCCATACCATGTCTCGAATTACAATACGGTGTATTCCGGCAATGTCATGTACAGCCTCACCAAGGACCAGCGCTGCATGAAGCAATCACACACGTATTCGGCCACCCAGCCTGTTGATTTCGGAACCTTCACCAACAACCGCTATTTCAATCCGTTCAATGAACTGAACTTAGAGGTCCAGAACATAATGGCGGGCACCCGGACGTATTACACACTGGAACGCTGGCAGGCACAACTCGGCGAAGATGTCGGCTCGCAGCGGAGTCCTCTGTCCCTCAATTCGATGGAGGTGACGAATGTTCTGGGTACTAACCTGATCGCCAACGGGAACCTGGATTACAATGTGAACGGTTGGGGTGGATGGCCTTCCCAGGGACAGATCACGCGCGACAACAACATGTTGGACAATGGCTCATTGCGGTTGCAGTTCAGCAACCCATCGACGTATGAGTACCATTACCTCCGCCCGGATGCCATGTCGACACTGGGCGACGGCAACTGGTACCAGTTGAACCTGAGCCTGCTTTCCACCGAACATGGCGTATTATCCATCGAATGCAAGACCCAAAGCCAGTTCTCCGGTCCGAATTCCATCATGGAACAAAAAGTTCCGTTCGATCAACAGCGTCGTGAGATATCCATCATCTTCCAAAGCGATGTGAGCGAGCCGGCAGTATGCCGTTTCGTGAACCACTATTCCGAACCGAACTACTGGGTCGACAATGTCCAATTGCGTCAGGTCGCTGTTACCGAGATCGACCCGCACGAGCGGCACGTGCTGTTCCTGAACGACGGAAGCACCACCGCGGAAATACCACTGGAAGGCTGCTGGCGGGATGTGAACGGTCAGTTGGTGGATGGCAGCATCACCCTCGCACCTTTCCGCTCAGCCGTGCTGGTACGGGAGCCCGACGAATTATGCGGCCTTTCGACCGGAAATGATGAGTTGGTCCTGATCGTAAATGACGGAGGGATCTTCCCGAACCCGGCACGCTCCGGGGGAACGATCAAATGGTCAGGCGGAATGACCGATATGACCGAATTCGAATTATTCGACATGGCTGGGCGATCCGTTCAGCGCGGTCCGGTTCCCACTGCAGATGGGAGTATCACCTTGGATGCTGGTTTGGCATCGGGCATGCATATGCTCCAGCTCCGGGATGATCATCGAAGCGTGCACCATCGCTTGATGATCCATTGAGCCATGCTCGCTCTAACGCAGGCCTTCCGGGTATGCCGACCTGCGCGTTACGAAAGTCCTATCGATCGCGAGATAGGCAAGTATGCAGAAGAAGAGGGGATTGCCGAGATCCAGCCCATAGCAGAACATATCGATCTGCCAGATGAACAGGAGATAGACGACACCTGCAAAGAGCGGCGCTTCCGGACCGCCGTGCCGATAATGTTCCCTGAACCTGGAGTAAGCGTACCACATGGCCAGGCAGTACAGCACGTAGCCAACCATACCCTGGCTCATGACGATCGCAAGGAACGTGCTGTGCATCGGGATGTCGTAGGGCTGATCCGTCTCCCAAATGACGGCGATATGATCCATCATACCTAGGGCATACTGCCCGTTGTGCCCATTCCCGAAAAAGAAGCCGCGC
>JAHEFL010000128.1 GCA_024640205.1 Flavobacteriales bacterium
TTACACCGACAATCTCACCTGGGATTTCAGCAGCGGAAAGCGTGTGCAGTTCAAGAGTACGGCCACGGGCGGAGGTTTCTTCGGATTGATCGTAGGGAATATTCTGCTCATCGTATTCACCTTAGGCATCGGTCTCGCATGGGCCCATGTTCGCACCATGCGTTTCGTGTTGAACAACATCGAGCTGCTTGGCGAAGCGGACCTGGACCAGGTGGTACAGACCGAGCTGGAGCACAAGGATGCCACCGCGGACGAGCTGGGTGATGTCATGGACATCGGCATCTTCCTATGAGCGGAGCGGTCCCGGCCGTTTATTATGACGGGCTGACCAGCAAGCCCAAGGAAGCCATGGTGAGCGTGCGGGAAACCGATTCGCTCGAAGTGGAGGTGGATGATGGTCGGTTCCACTGGCCGCTGGAACACAAGGGCATGCGCTGGGAGCGAACGAGGGATACGCTCCGGCTGAGTTTCGGTGATCATCCAAGGAAGGTGCTGCTGATAAGGGACGAGCTTTTCATCAAGAGTTTCGTGGTCCGTATGCAATACGCAGGTCGTCGGGGAGTGTACGATCGGATCGTTTCCGTTGCGCGTGCCGGCCCCTTTCTGTTCCTGATCGGCGTTCTCGCATTCCTGGTGTTGGGCTATATGTATGCTTTGCCATGGGCGGCGGAGCGTATCGCGCTTCTATTGCCGCGTTCGGTGGACGTGGAGCTTGGTGAGGCGTCGTTCAATTCCATGGCCATGGGGCTGGAGGTGGATACGATGCGCACAGAAGCCTTGCAACGCTTCGGTGATCAGCTTGTTCTGAGTGATCACTACCAATTGCGGTACCATGTCGTGACCGAGGACCAGGTGAATGCCTTCGCCATGCCAGGTGGGCACATCGTGGTGTTCACCGGCATACTCGATCGCATGGATGATCCCGGGCAGTTGGCCGCCCTGCTTGCGCACGAAGCGACCCACGTGGAAGAGCGGCACAGCACGCGGATGTTGATGAGACAGCTATCCAGCTACATCTTCCTGTCCTTGATCCTGGGCGATGTGAACGCCATCGTGGCGGTGGTGGCACAGAATGCGGATAACATCCGCCACATGTCCTACTCCAGGGACCTGGAATCCGATGCCGATGGGCTGGGGATGGATCGCATGCATGCGAACGGGGTCGACCCGAAGGGCATGGTGCGCCTCTTGGAACTGCTGGAAGAAGAGGCCGGGGAGATACCGGAGGCGGTCTCCTTCCTGCTTTCGCATCCGCTGACCACGCATCGGATCGAACGGGCAACTGATCGGGCGGAGGAGCTTGGTGAACCGGAACTTCCCACACCCGAACTGACGTCGGATTTCGATCTGCTTACCGGTCGGTGATCCGCTGTTACGACGCGCTCAGGACGGATCCTCACCGATGATCTTGTAGACCACACCCGCCATCAACGCACCAACGATCGGGGCCACCCAGAAGATCCAGAGCTGACCCAGGTATGCTCCGCCAGCGTACAGGGCCTGGCTGGTGCTTCGTGCCGGGTTCACTGAGGTGTTGGTGACCGGGATGCTGATGAGGTGGATGAGCGTGAGCCCAAGCCCAATGGCGATGGGAGCGAAGCCTTTCGGTGCTCGTGGATCCGTGCTTCCCAGGATGATGATCAGGAAGAAAAAGGTCATCACAACCTCTGCTACGAACCCGCTCATCATGGAATAGCCGCCCGGGGACAGCTCGCCTACCCCGTTCGCTGCGAAGCTCCCTAGATCCGCCCCGTTCCCACTCGCAATGGACCATAGTATCCCGGCACCTGCGATACCGCCCAGTACCTGGGCCACGATATACCCGAGGAGATCGCTCCCGCTGAACCTGCCGCCCATCCATAAACCCACGGAGACCGCGGGGTTCAGGTGGCATCCGGAGATATGACCGATGGCAAAGGCCATTGTCAGAACCGTGAGACCGAAGGCCAATGCGACCCCCACGAATCCGATGCCGAGGTCGGGATATGCAGCTGCCAGTACGGCGCTACCACAGCCGCCCAGAACCAGCCATAGGGTACCAATGAATTCAGCGAGCAATTTCTTCATGACGTTGAATTAAAAGGGTTCAATGAATGATGGCGATCCCCAATAATAGTGATCAGGAAAATGCTATCCGTTGGGTCAACTCTTCACATCGATCCCAAGCTCCTTCAGTTGGATCTCATCGATCCGGCTCGGTGCATCGATCATCACATCGCGCCCGGCGTTGTTCTTTGGGAAGGCGATGAATTCGCGTATATCACTGCGTCCGCCGAAAAGGCTCACCCAGCGATCGAAACCGAAGGCTGCACCGCCGTGCGGAGGCGCACCGTATTCGAACGCATCCAGCAGGAAGCCGAACTTGTAACGAGCCTCCTCGTCCGTGAATCCCAGTACGCGGAACATGGCCTCCTGCATGGCCCGGTCGTGGATGCGGATACTGCCCCCGCCGATCTCCGTTCCATTGATCACAAGATCATAGGCGTTGGCCTTCACGCTGCCCGGGTCGCTCTCCAACGAGTGTGCGTGGTCCGGGATGGGGGAGGTGAAAGGATGGTGCATGGCGTGCCATCGTCCACTCTCATCATCCTTCTCCAACAGGGGGAAATCCACCACCCATAACGGCTTGAACACGTTGGGGTCGCGTAGCTCGAGGAGGTCGCCCATGTGCAAGCGGAGCTCGCTCAGTTGCTTGCGCGTTCGTTCGGCCGGACCGGCCATGATGCACAGCAGATCGCCCTCTTTCATGCCGAAGCGTTCAGCCCATTGCTGAAGGTCCTCCGCGCTGAAGAATTTGTCCACCGTGCTCTTCACGCCATCGCTCGTCCAACGCACGAACACGATCCCTGTGGCACCGATCTGCGGTCGCTTCACGAAGTCGATCAACGCATCGGTCTGTTTGCGGCTCCACCCGGCACATCCCTCGGCATTGATGCCCACCACCAGCTCAGCATCGTTGAAGACCTTGAAATCCTTGCTCTGGGCCAGGTCGTTCAGTTCGTGGAACTTCATACCGAAACGCAGGTCGGGCTTGTCGCAGCCATAGTCCCTCATGGCTTCATCGAAAGGCATACGCTGGAAGGGCTCCTTGAACTCCTCGCCGAGAATGGACCTGAACAGGTGCTTTGCCATCCCCTCGAACGTGTCCAGGATATCATCGCGATCCACGAAGGCCATCTCGCAATCGATCTGTGTGAACTCGGGCTGGCGATCGGCTCGGAGGTCCTCATCCCGGAAGCATTTCACGATCTGGAAGTAGCGATCGAAACCGGCCACCATCAGCAGTTGCTTGAAAGTCTGCGGACTTTGAGGTAGGGCATAGAACTCGCCTTGGTTCATGCGGCTGGGCACCACGAAATCGCGCGCTCCTTCCGGTGTGCTTTTGATCAGCACCGGGGTCTCCACTTCCAGGAAGTGCTGTTCGCTCAGATAGTTGCGGACCTCGATGGCCATGCGATGGCGCAGTTCCATGTTCCTTCGTACAGGGGACCGCCGCAGGTCCAGGTAACGGTACTTCATGCGCAATTCATCGCCACCATCGGTCTCTTCCTCTATGGTGAACGGTGGCGTCCTGGCCTCGTTCAGCACCTTCAGCTCCCTTACGATCAGCTCGACCTCCCCGGTCGGGATGTTCCGGTTCTTACTCTCCCGCTCCTTGACAGTACCGATGGCTTGTACAACGAATTCGCGTCCCAGCGCATTGGCCTTGTCGCAGAGCGCTCGATCCCGTTCGGTGTTGAAGCTCAACTGGGTGATGCCGAAGCGGTCACGCAGATCAACAAAGGTCATGCCCCCAAGATCACGGGTGCGCTGGACCCATCCGGCCAGGGTCACGGTTTTTCCAGCGTCTTTAAGGCGGAGTTCACCACAAGTGTGCGTACGATACATGATCGGGATAAGAAGTTGCGAAGTTATCCGGCCGGCGGAAGCTGAACGGAAAGCAAATTCAGATGGGGCGACCGGTCTGCCGGTGACTAGATCACGGTGAAAGTCAAGGCCCGACGGATGACGTCCCCGTCATTCTCCACCACATCGAAATGCCAACGCTCGGTGCCGGGTTGATCCCGGGTGATAATGGTCTTGTCGAAGTAGAATTCGTCCGTACCCATGGGCAGGCTGTCGGTCACCTGTGCACTACCCCCATCGTAACTCACGGTTACCTTGAAGTGGTTCATGGCGTTCGTGCCGCGCTTGATCTCCACACCAACGAGCAGTGTATCCATCTGCCCCACGGTATCACTCTGGTAGGTGTATCCGCTGTCCGTCCGGAATCCGATCGTCGGGTTCACGTTGTTCACGTCATCATCCTTGGTGCATGTGATCAGGAACACGGAGGCCATGAGCACCAGTAGTATGGCTTGGGGTCGTATGCGGGTTCCGGCGGGCATGGTTGCAAAGGTAGGCGGCAGTGCCCCTACCGGTATCCGGCCACCTGGCGGTTCATGTCTTCTCGGACATCAAGCTCCTACGGGCAAGCTCAAGGTTTGCCAAGGCCTCCGGGTCCAACGTTGGTCGCTCAAGCCCGAGCTTCTCCAATTGCAGTCGCACAAGATGCCCCACCAGTGCCCGGCTGTGCCATTGCACATCGGCTGGTACGATGTACCACGGTGCATGGGGCGCTGCCGTTGCATTGATCGCCTCCCCGTACACCGTCATGTACCGGTCCCAGTCCTTGCGTTCCTTCACATCGTTCTCGCTGAACTTCCAATTCTTGGCCGGGTTGTCGATCCGGCGCAGAAAACGCTTCTTCTGCTGTTCCTTACCCATGTTCAGGAAGAACTTCATGATCACCGTTCCATTGTTCGCCAGATGCTCTTCGAAGGCCCTGATGGAACGAAAACGATCCTCCCAGAAGGAATCCGTGACATCCTTCAGTGATTGGACCCCCGGGATATTCTGTCCCAGGATGAACTCAGGATGGACCCGCGTCACCAGTACTTCCTCATAATGCGAACGGTTATGAATGCCGATGAAGCCTCTGGGGGGAAGGGCCATGGCATGTCGCCAGAGGAAATCATGCGATCGCTCCAAGGTGCTGGGTGCTTTGAAACTGGTTACTTCAACACCTTGCGGGTTCACGCCGCTCATCACGTGGCGGATGCAGCTATCCTTGCCGGCAGCATCCATGGCCTGGAAAACGAGAAGGACTGAATGCGAGCCGGCAGCGTAAAGCACCTCCTGCAGATCGCTGATCCTCTCCCGGTCCTCATCGAGCAATTTTTTCAGTTCCTTTTTACTCAGATCGTCAGGCAAGATCTTGGGGTGGTCGGCCATTAGGAATTTACCTGGATGGCGAATGGCATATTGCGGGTCATCGAGTTGTATGTGGTCCATCGCAGGACAAGCTATTGATGTTTTGACGGATAGCATGCAGGTCCGGTCACCATCACATATGATCGCTTTCTACCTACCTTCCCATGAACCGTAGAAATCTTGCCATCCAGGCAGGCAGCGGATCGCCTTTGGATCATGTCCTTGAAACGAACCTTTGATCACCGACCATGAGAACACGATACGCCCTCACTTTCGTCCTTTCCGCCGCGTTGCTCGTTCCTGCAAAGGCTTGTGTGGATTATTGGACGCCACCGGCCATCACGGTCACCGTGGAACTTGATGCAGCCTACACGGAAGCGCTCATCACGGTCCACAACCTCAACCTCTTTGGAGGCCCGAACGGAGCCTTCTGTAGCTGCGCGGTGAACACATGGACGGACATGTTCAGTGACCTTCAATATGTGGCCTTTGTCGACTCTGGGACGTATGACCCTGTACCTGGTTTCGCAGTGTGGGATGTCAGTATGAGCGCGGCCAGCGCCTGGGGCAACCTGCAGGCGGGCGATTGGAATGCGTACATCGCCGCGGTGGTGGCTCCGGGCATTAGCACCGGGACGCCTGTGGAACTATTGATCCGTGCGACGCTGCCTCCAGGCTATACCTATAATATGGTGGACTCCTCCGTCACCTATGCGAACCTGGGTAC
>JAHEFL010000129.1 GCA_024640205.1 Flavobacteriales bacterium
CCATTCCTCCTTATCGAAGGACTGGTCAGCCTTTGCGATGAGCGCATCGTACCGAGCCTGCAACTCCTTCTGCTTCCGCTCCTCTTCCGCCTGTCTCTCCAGTTCAAGGAGCAAGGCGTCCAGTTCCGAGATCCGTTCCTTCGGATATGCCTCCTCCGGCTTAACGCCCGATGCATCCTTGTATTTGCTCAAGGCCATCTTCCATTCAGAGCCTTTGAAGGCCGCATCAGCATCCTTGATCAAAGCCTGATACGTCGCATCAAGTTCCTCCTGTCGCTTGCGCTCCTCCGCTTCCTTGAGCCTGAGCTGTATCACATCCAACTGATCCTTCGGATACTGTTCCGCCGGCTTGATCCCGGACGCATCCGTGTAAGCGGTGCGTGCGCCTTCCCAATCCTCCTTTTTAAATGCCTTGTCGGCCACCTCGATGGCACTTTGATAACGCTCCTCCAATTCACGAAGCCTCTTTTCTTCATCCGCGGCACGCGCCTGTTCATCCTGCATAGTACGGATCAGGTTCACCTGATCCTTCGGGTAAGCCTCGGCAGGCTTCAATGCGCCGGCCTTGTTATAATCCTCGATCGCCCGCTCCCAATCCTCCTTTCCAAAGGATGCGTCAGCCGCTGCTATCGCCGCATCATATTGCTCATTGAGTTCCCTGGCTTTGCGATCCTCTTCCTCCTTGAGGGCCAATTCATCCAGTTTCTTCTGGATCGCGGCAAGCTGGTCCTTGGGATAACGCTCGGAAGGCTTCAACTCCAGCGCAGTATTGTAGCTGGTGGTGGCACCTTCATACTCCGCGCTTTTGAACGCAGCGTCACCCGCATCGATGGCCGCCTGGTACTGTGCATCCAACTCCCTGGCCAGGCGGTCCGCCTCTGCCTGGTCCGCAGCCTCCTTCTTCTTCACTTCAATGGCGGCCAATTGGTCCTTGGGATAGCTCTCCTCCGGTTTCAAACCACTGGCCTCGTTGTACTTGCCGATCGCCACCTCCCAGTTGGAAGCCTTGAAAGCCACATCAGCAGCGGATATGGCTGTTTGATACTTCTCCTGAAGCTCCTTCGCGAGTCGTTCTTCCTCCGCCAACTTCGCTTCCTCTTCACGTTTCTTCACAATGGCCGCCAGTTGATCCTTGGGATATTTCTCAGCCGCTTTCAGGCCCAGAGCTTCATTGTACTTCGCCTCCGCCTGATCCCACTTGCCGGTATTGAAAGCCGCATCAGCAGCTGTCACCGCCGCTTGGTACTTCTCCTGAAGCTCCTTCGCCAGGCGCTCCTCCTCGGCCTTCTTGGCCAGATCCGCGAGAATGACATCGATCTCCTTGATCCGCTGCTTCGGGTAATTATCATCCTTCACGTCGATAGCCTCGTCATACTTCGCCTTGGACGCCTCGTATTCCTTCTTGGTGAACAACTGATCGGCCTCCTTGATGAGCGCCGCGTATTGCTCCTCGATCTTCTTCGCCCCGTCCTGTGCATCCAGGCCCATCCGGGCATCGCTCAGTTTCGCTGTGGCGATCGCATCACCTGGTTTCAATTCCAATGCGGAAGAAAACGAGTCCACCGCCTTTTTGAAATCACTGGAGGTCATGGCAGCATCACCCTGTTGCATCAATTTAGCGAACTCCGCCTCGGCATTCGCCTCCCGCTTCTTCCGGTCCTCATACTCCTTCAATAGTCTGGCCTGCGCATCCCGCATCCGGGAGGTGTATTCCATGTCCCACTCGAAATTGCCGCTGGCCTTGATGTAATTCGCCATGCCGAACGGTTCCATCAGCACGCTGTAATCCACACCCTGCAGCTCCACCATCATGGTGAAGTCGATGTTCATTCCATGACCTCCCAATCGCTCCTCCTCCGGGACATTGCGGGTATCGATGGAGATGTTCTTCCCTACGAAGCCGGATCTCGAGCATTCCACCTTGTAGCTGGCGCCATAATCGAGGTTCACTTCATACTTCCCACTGGCGTTGGTAACGACCTCGACCAGTTTTGACCCGTTCTTGAAGACGATGATCGTCACCCCGTCCAATTTCTTGGCAGTGGACATATCCTTCACCGTTCCATAGACCATGACATTGTCCACCTGCGCCAACCCAGGAAGCCATAAGCCGCACAGGACCAAGAGGATACAAGCGTAGTGCATCGCCTTGGCCCACCTCGCGGAACGAAGGGGTTGAGGAACGTCTTGCAGGAAGTCCATAAATCGTTGCAAAATACGACAACTTTGGGTGCTCAGGGGGTTACCATCCCCTTGAAGACCTGGCACATGAAAAGCGTTTGGGAGACGGGTGCGTTCCATCGGACACCGCACTTGGCCGTGATCGGCGGGGGCATCACCGGGCTTTTCACGGCGCTGTTCCATAAACGCGCTTTTCCTCATCATCATGTGCTCGTTCTGGAGAGAGGGGCCTTCCCCAGCGGTGCCAGCGTGAAGAACGCCGGCTTCGCCTGTTTCGGCAGTCCGAGCGAGCTGCTGACGGACATGGAACGCGAAGGAGAGGAACGCGCGTTGCAGCGCGTGGAGGAACGATGGCTCGGCCTTCAGGAACTGCGATCCGAGCTCGGTGACGATCGTATCGGTTTCGAACCGACGGGCGGACATGAGGTCTTCCATGCTTCAGATCCGCTGTACACGCTGGTAGCCGAGCGGTTCGATGCGCTGAACGCAGACTTGCTGCCGATCTTGGGATCCAAGGCCTTCCATTGGGATGACCAGGGCATCGCAACGAAGGGATTATCGGGAGTGGACCGGATGGTCCGCACCGGCCTGGAAGGGGCTTTGGACAGTGGCTCCCTGATGGCTGAATTGCTTCGTAAAGCCATATCCGAAGGTGTGTCGTTCCGCTCCAGCGCCGATGTCGTTTCGATGGAGGAGGCGGAAGGACGGGTTGACCTGCGGCTCGCGGATGGCACAAGGATCCTGGCTCCCCGAGTGGTGGTGGCGACCAACGGTTACAGCCACCGTCTGGTCCCTGATAGCGGCATCCGACCCGCACGTGGGCAGGTCCTGCTCACCCATCCGGTCCCCGGTCTGAAGCTGAGAGGCACGTTCCATTACGAGGAGGGTTACTATTATTTCCGTGACCTCGGAGGCGCGGTCCTCTTAGGTGGCGGACGGAACCTGGATCCTGAAGGCGAAACCACGGACAAGGACGGTACGAGCCTGGTCATACAGCAACGCTTGGAGCGGCTGTTACGGGAGGTCATAATTCCGGACCAGGCTTTCTCGGTGGCTCAGCGATGGAGCGGAGTGATGGGATTCCATTCCACGGGCAAGGATCCGCTGATCGAGCGGCACGGCGAACGCATCGTGATCGCCGCAGGGCTCAGTGGGATGGGGGTAGCGATCGGTATCCGCGTGGCCCGCAAAGCGGCAGCGCTGGTGGCTGAGTAGCCAGGAAAGCCGGTCGAAAAATGCTCAGGGTAGCTGCTCCAAGCGCGTATTCGTAGGGACGGAACCGCCAATGTTCAAGAGGATCGGATCCCGGTCATTATCGAAACCGGTGTACTTCACCTGACCATCCAGGTTCACATCCTCCTGCAGGTATCCATCCACCACGTTGGTGGGAACGACACCGCCGATCGCCACGATGATGGGGTCGCGGTCATTGCTGCCCCCCGTGTATTTGAGCCTGTCATCAGGTGTTACGTTGCCGCTCCAAAGACCCATCCTTCCCGGTGCCAGGGTGGCACGCGCATTGGTCCCGAAAGTCCCGGTGGTCGGTGTGGTGAGGTCCAGTAGATCGCCGCTTCCGTCAAGTGTGAAGGGGAAATTCGTCATCACACCCAGGCTGTTCCGATGCCGCACCGCCACGTAGTACTCCCCAGGCGCTATATCGAACAACAAGTGCAGGTATCCATCCGCACCGATGACATCGCCATCGCGCTGGAGCAAGGCACTTCGCGTTTGCAGCACGGTGGCCGGTGCAAGTGCATCACGCAGCTCCACGAGGACCCAATCCACGATCGCGTTCTTGCCGCTCACGTCCAGCAGGCCAGCTGCAATGGTCTCCCCTCCCCCGTCACCAGCGTGAACGAAGCCAAGACCGGTGAAGGGCTCCTGGGTCGGGATCAGCGCAGCCGTCCTGAGGTCATCCCGCATCAGGTTCGTGGCCGGATCGAAGGCTCCCTGCAGATTGGTGCGGACCACCAAGCCCGGCAGGCAATCCTGCCACGGCGCCAGAGCCGTACCGGGTACGATGGTATGCGTACTGTTCGAGGGTGTTTGCCACCAGAGCGCCACGTGGTCCAATCCTTCCGCTTCCTTGTGCAACATCTCCACGTAGTAGTAACGACCGGCCACGAGCTGAACGGGGGCGCTCACCTGCGACGGATATTTGTCGAACTGGCCTTGGTTGGTCCAACCGGAAACCCCGCAAATGGGCTGCTTGAACTGGGGGTCCGCGTTGGGGCTGAGATACACGGTGGAGTAATCGTCGCTCACCGCGGTGAAAATGTACTCACCCGTTTCAGGTGCAACGATATATCCGCGGAGGCGTGTTCCGTAGTTGTCACCCAGGCCAGCCCCACCGAAGAAGTTGGCTGCCTCTATCGCACTGTTCGGTTGGTCCGGATAATTCGCCGCAGAGGTAAGATCGTTCACAGTGAGTCCCGGAATATCGGTCCAGCGCTGGAGCAATATGCCGCCCACCGGACCGGCACATTGTGGGGGCTCAAAGCTCAATACGGCAATGACCTTGGTCGTCATATGGGTCAGGCCGTCATCATCGGTCACCGTCAGGGTCACATAGTGATCCCCCTCCTCCGTGAAGGTCTTGATCACGCTCTCCCCGGTATCCGTGGTGCCGTCACCAAAATCCCAATCCCAGCTCACGACCGCACCATTATCGGTGCTGGCGCCACCATAGAACATGACATTCAATGGAGCGGGACCGTATTCCAGGTCCGTAATGATCACTGCAATGGGTGCCAGGGAGTTGCATCGCGGATAAAGCCAGTGCGTGGCGGTACCACTCAACCCGGCAGCGTCCGTCACGGTCAATTGCACCTCGTAGTAGAAGGTCTCGGATCCGCATCCTTCGCCACTGATCACCGTGCTGCCCGTGGGTGAGGTGGTAGGCGATTCCGGATGCGTGTGGTCGTTGTGATGAAAGATGGTGCGCCACTCATAGGCGATATCCTCCTGGGCATGCTCCAGGTCCGTCACGTTGGCGGTGAGCGCATAGGTCGTATCCACGCCCACCGGGTATTCATGCCCATCCGGAAAGCCGGTGATGACCGGCACCGGTGGCGTGTTGTTCACGCTCACAAGAAGCACGTTCTGGTCTGTGGCTCCCTCCGTATCGGTCACGGTGAGCGTCACTAAATAGGCCATTGGCGTACCGTCGCCCACAGGGAATGTATGCTGGATCACAGGACCCGTATCGGAGGTTCCGTCGCCCAGGTCCCACGCATAGGTCAGCGCTTGTCCTTCAGGATCCGAACTGGCCGTGGCATCGAAATCCACCAACAACGGTCCCGGACCGAATAGTACGGATTGCGTGGCGGATGCCACCGGGGGCAGGTTATTGACCCCGATCGGAGCGATCCTCCAGATGGAGTTCGTCTCGTACTTGATGTACCAAAGCGCACCATCGGGTCCTTCAGTGAGGTAGACCACCGCGCCCAATGAACCGCCGAAGTTGGAGACCGCGGTCGGCGCGTCCTGCGCATCGAACGTGAAGCGCTTGATCCAGCCGCTCCCGTAATCCGCGTGCATGTATACGTTCTGGGAACCCGCCGGCCATCCCGCGCCCGTGATCCATGTACCGGCTACCGAGGCCACACCTCCGAAGCGCGGTCCCGGAACGGGCGAGCCGGCCGCATCCAGATCGAAGGTCACGGCCGTGTTGCCGCTGAACGCGCCGCAACGGCTCTGGTTGCCATGACGCCAATCGATGGCAGGCCGGGCATGCATGAAATGCGGCACCTCATCCGGTATCTGCACCCCGCTATTACAGGGGTTCGGGTACA
>JAHEFL010000130.1 GCA_024640205.1 Flavobacteriales bacterium
CAGCGCCGGTTTGAAGGATCGGGTCCGGATCGTGAACCGTGCCTTTCAGGACCTGGATCCGCCGGATGGTGGTGGCACAATGATCCTGAACCCGCCCTACGGGGAACGCATGGACAAGGATGATGACATCCTCGCGCTTTACAAAATGATCGGTGATACGTTGAAGCAGCGGTGGGCGGGCTATACGGCCTGGCTCATCACCAGCAACCTCGAGGCCGTGAAGCAGGTCCGGTTGACACCCAAGCCGCGCATCAAACTGTTCAACGGCTCCTTGGAGTGCCGATTCCTTCGCTACGAATTGTATAGCGGCACGCGGCGCACCAACCTGTAGAGGCGCCTTACTCGAACAAGCTCCCCGGCTTGGCACTTGGGACCCGGCCCAAATGCTTGTACGCCCGTTCCGTTGCCTGCCTGCCACGCGGGGTGCGCTGGAGGTAGCCTTCCATGATGAGGAAAGGCTCATAGACCTCCTCGATCGTACCAGCCTCTTCACCTACCGCAGTGGCTACCGTGTTCAAGCCTACGGGACCTCCACTGAATTTGTCAATGATGGCACCCAGGATCCGGTTGTCCATCTCATCCAGGCCGTGTGCATCCACGTTCAACGCTTTCAAAGCATGCTGAGCTATGCCGATCTGTATGGTACCATCGGCCTGGATCTGTGCGAAATCACGGACACGACGAAGTAGGGCGTTCGCGATACGCGGCGTACCCCTGCTGCGTCTGGCGATCTCGTCCGCCGCCTCTTCCTGGATCGGTACGTTCAACAACCCTGCGCTGCGTTTGATGATGCCTTTCAGGGTGGCAGCGTCGTAATAATCCAGGCGGCTGTTGATGCCGAAGCGTGCCCGCAAAGGCGCGGTCAGCAGGCCGCTTCGCGTGGTAGCACCGACCAGTGTGAAGGGGTTCAATGCGATCTGGACCGTTCGGGCATTGGGTCCGGCATCGATCACCAGATCGATGCGGTAATCCTCCATCGCACTGTACAGGTACTCCTCTATCACCGGCGTCAGCCGATGGATCTCATCAATGAAGAGCACATCATGCGGCTCCAGGTTGGTAAGCAGGCCCGCCAAGTCCGCAGGCTTGTCCAGCACCGGACCGCTCGTGATCCGGATGCCCACACCCATTTCGTGCGCGATGATGTTCGCCAAGGTGGTCTTACCAAGGCCCGGTGGTCCATGCAGCAACACATGGTCCAGGGACTCATCCCGCTGCTTGGCCGCCTGAACGAAGATCTTCAGGTTGTCCGTAACGGTCTTCTGGCCTGCGAACTCCTCGAATTTCCGGGGGCGCAATACCTGTTCCATCTCCTTGTCGGAGGCGGTACGTTGCTCATTCCTTACGTCGAAATCCTCGTTCATGACCGGTATGCGAAGGTAGTTGGGCAACGGCGCTGTGCCATCATCCGGTGATCGATCAGCCGCGATGGGACCTGAGCTCAGTCGTCCATGCCACGCAGGTCCCGCCACAGATCCCCGAAGAAGATGCGGATCCCAAGGGTGTATATGGGGGCGTTCAGGTTCTCCCCCAGCTTATCGCCTGTCTGGATGACCAAACGGAAGCCCCAGCCGCCGCTCAGGGCGAAATAGTTGAGGATACGGTACTGAACGGTCATGGCCGGCTCGTAGATCAACAAGCCTGTGCGCTTGACGGTCCGTCTTGCACCCTCCGCATCCGTGTAGCTCGTGGATCCAGCCCCGAAACCAAGCTGCACCGGGATACGCACCTCCCAAGGCCCTCTTTGGTAGAATGCATAGTCCACATAGGGTGTAATGTACCCCAGTCGCAACCGCTGCTCGGTGGTGCCCACGCCTTCCACAAAGTCCTCGCCTACCACCGGAGTGAACAGGAAGGTATATCCTATGCCGTATTGGAATCGACGTGCATGTTCCAGCCCGAGCTTAACACCCATCAAGCGAACGTTCTGGTTGCGCACGAAACTTCCACGCATGTCCAGCTTGGCGACGAAACGCGGGGGTTCCTGGGTGAAGATGCCAATACTGTCCAGCAATTGCGCCCGCGCCGGGAAAAACATCGCACAACCGATGAATAGGAAAATGAGACGCATCCAGAAAGCGGAATGTCCGCCACCAAAGGTGCGGACATTCCCTATCAACTCATGAAGGTCCCATCCCCGTGGGATGGAACGTGACATCAATGCTCTTCCTCCCCTGCTTCCAACGGCACTGTCTGGGGAACGAAATCATCCTCCTTGCCGGGCTTGCTGTAATCATAAGGCCAGCGATACACCGTAGGGATGGGGCCCGGCCAGTTGCCATGCAGATGCTCCACCGGTGTGGTCCATTCCAGGGTGTTGCTACGCCAAGGGTTCTGAACGGCCTTGGGACCACGCCAGATGCTGTAGAAGAAGTTGTAGGTGAACAGGATCTGGGCCATGGCGCCGATGATGGCGAACACGGTCACCAGCACGTTCAGGTCCACTACCGTATCGAACATGGGGAACTCGCTGTAGCTGTAGTAACGACGAGGCGCGCCTGCCAGGCCGATGAAGTGCATGGGGAAGAACACCCCGAACGCACATACGAACGTGATCCAGAAGTGCGCGTAGCCGAGCTTCGTGTTCATCATCTTCCCGTACATCTTGGGGAACCAATGATAGATGCCTGCGAACATCCCGAAGATCGCGCTCATACCCATCACGATATGGAAATGCGCCACCACGAAATAGGTGTCGTGAACATTGATGTCCAGCGCGCTATCCGCCAGGATGATGCCCGTGAGACCACCTGCGATGAACGTGGCCACCAGACCGATGCTGAACAACATGCCCGGTGTAAAGACGATGTTGCCTCGCCATAGGGTCGTGATGTAGTTGAACACTTTCACGGCCGATGGAATGGCGATCAGCAGGGTGGTGAATACGAACACGCTGCCCAGGAAGGGGTTCATGCCCGTGATGAACATGTGGTGACCCCAAACGATGAAGCTGAGGAACCCGATCGCCAGTATGGATCCGATCATCGCCCGATATCCGAAGATCGGCTTGCGCGCATTGGTCGAGATGATCTCCGAGGTGATGCCCAATGCCGGAAGCAGTACGATGTAAACTTCCGGGTGGCCCAGGAACCAGAAGAGGTGCTGGAACAGGATCGGGCTACCACCCACATTGTCCAGAGCCTCGCCCGCCACATGGATCTCGCTCAAATAGAAGCTGGTACCCATCACACGATCCATGAGCAGCAACAGGGCTGCGCTTAAAAGAACGGGGAAGCTGAGGACACCCAGGACAGCGGTGATGAAGATCGCCCACATGGTCAGTGGCATCCGCGTCATCTTCATGCCTTTCGTGCGGAGGTTGAGGATGGTGACGACGTAATTCAGGCCACCCATCAGGGAACTAGCGATGAACAGGGTCATGCTCACCAGCCACAGCGTCATTCCCGCACCCGAACCGGGTATGGTCTGGGGCAGGGCGCTCAGCGGCGGGTAGATCGTCCAGCCGGCCGAAGCAGGTCCACCTTCCACGAATAATGAGGAAAGCATCACCATGCTGCTGAGGAAGAAGAACCAATAACTGAGCATGTTGATGAAGCCGGAGGCCATATCGCGCGCTCCCACTTGCAAAGGGATCAGGAGGTTGGCGAACGTCCCGGACAAACCGCCCGTAAGTACGAAGAACACCATGATCGTACCATGGATGGTAACCAGTGCGAGGTACATATTGGGGTCCAGAATTCCACCCGGTGCCCACTTCTCACCGAGGAAGAAGTTCGTGAAGGCGAATCCCTCACCCGGCCAAGCCAACTGGAGCCGGAAAATGATGGACATGATCACAGCGACCCAAGCCATGAAAATGGCAGTGACCAGGAACTGCTTCCCGATCATTTTGTGATCCTGTGAGAAGATCCACTTCGAAATGAAGCTCTCCTCGTGGTGATGGTGCGCGTCGTGGCCGTGATGGCCCGCTTCTGCTGTTGTGGTGGCACCCATGATCTAAGCGTCCTATTTCGTTCAGTTCGGGCGGACGGCGGCCTGTGCATCGGCCGGTACCGCATTATCATCAACACTTGGTGCGGCGGCTGGTTCAGGAACCGCCTCCGCGTCCGTGGCCTGGAATGGCTTCTTCTGCGCCTCCTTGTACCACGCTTCATATTCCGCGGCGCTGGTCACCGTCAAGGTCATTTGCATATTGTAGTGCGATGCCCCGCAGATCTTGTTGCACAGCAGCAGATAGTCGAACACATACGCCTCCTTGCCCTGCCCTTGGCGGATCGCGTTGATATCATTCACCTTGTTCACGACCTCTGGAATGGTGCGCATGCTGTCGGTGGTGATCGTAGGGACCATCTTCATGGACGTGGTCATTCCAGGTACGGCGTTCATCTGCACCCGCATGTGCGGAATGTAGGCGCTGTGGATCACGTCACGACTGCGGATCAGAAGGCGCGCCTCCTGCTTTACAGGTAGGTAGAAGTCCTTCGTAACGATATCGTCCGCACCGGCCATGTAGATGCTGGCATTACCGTTCTCCTTGATGTCAAGTTCCATCACCGTGCGCAGGTTGATCACCCGGGAACGGTGCCGACGCAGACGCTCCACCTGATCGGTGAGCTCATCCCTTTTGGAGTCAGGCAACACATCATTGGCCAGCATGTCATCGATGCCGGCGATCTCCTCCTGCAGCTCGAGCAGCCTTCCGGCCACGCTTTCCGGTGTCACGATACCAAGGGGATTCGTGCCGTTGATCAAGCGGAAATCCGAGGCGCCCAGCACACCGTCCGCACCTGGATAACGCGCCGTCCAATCGAACTGCTTCGCATAGAGTTCGACCTGGATGGCGTCGGGCGATGCCGGTGAAGTGATCGTGTTCCACGTCCGGAGACCATAGATGATGATGACCGCGAGCACCGCTGCCGGGATCACCGTCCAGATCAACTCCAGTTTATTGTTGTGAGGTTGCCAGAAGGCCCGGCGGTTCTTGTTATGGACGTATTTCGCAGCGAATGTGAACAGCAACACATTGGTGATCACAAAAGGAATGAAGAGGATCACCCAATTGAAGTTCAGGAGCCAATCAGTGGACTCACCTTGCTCGCTAGCGGCTATGGGAAGCATCTTGTCGCTATAGCGGATCAACAACCACAGGAAAAAGCCGAAGTAGGTGATCAGGAACACCCACATCAGGTTAGCGTTCAGCCTATTGTCCGCTGGAGAAATGTCCTCCTCCCGCTTTCCCCGCATACGGGAGGTAAGCTCGTACACACGGGCCAATTGGGCGATCGCCAGGATGCCCAGGACCAGGACGAGCAGGATCAGCAATTTGGTCATCGTTCGTTCGCAATATCAGCCTTCAGCTTGGGCTGTTGTTCCATTTCTTTCGTCTTGACGCATCCGCTTCCACCCCACGCCTGTGGTCCGGCTGGCAGAAGAACTGGTATGCGATAGCTCCACATCCGGGTTCAGATCTGGTGATGCACGCTTTCCTCCAGGAACGGATGGTTCACCGGAGTGAGCGGCGCCTTGGTCAAGGTATTCAGCACGACGGTCATGAACAGGCCCAAGAAGGCAGTGAACATGCCCACTTCCAACAATCCGACCCCATGGAAGTGATGCCCCAACGTCCCGGGCATCACCATCATGATGACATCCAGCCAGTGCCCGATGAAGATAATGGCACCGACACCGATCAGGAAGCGCGGGTTCCGCTTCGCGTCACGGCTCATCAACAACACCATGGGAACGGCGAAATTGATGAAGAAGATGGACCACAGCAGCATGGGATGCCCGTCGATCCGCTGCTGGAAGTAGGTCACTTCCTCAGGAATATTGCTGTACCAGATGAGCATGAACTGGCTGAAGTACAGGTAGGACCACAGGAAGCTGGTGGCGAACACCCATTTGCCAAGATCCTGGACGTGGCTGTTGTTGACCTGGGGCAGGTATCCTTTGCGCTTCAGGTAAAGCACCATTACCACCGCGGTGATCATGG
>JAHEFL010000131.1 GCA_024640205.1 Flavobacteriales bacterium
ATCTTCGGACGGTTCTGCATCGGCAAATGAAGTATTGCGTGTGATGGGGGTCACGCAGATCCGTCTGAAAAGACCGTTGCTTTACCACTCGACATTCACGTCCTCGCTATGATTGAGAAGAGTGCGAATCAGGATATACTAGCCCGTTATGAGGCGGACCCCATCGCAGCGGACCGGGAGACATTCGGCCGTGAAAGCGATCCGAACACGCGGCGTGGTTTCCTTCGGAACGCGGGTCTTAGCACCATGGCGATGGTCCTTGGTGGTCCTATCGTATTCGCCAACGAAATGCCTGCCGGGATGATCCCTGCTTTGCTGCTTGGAGGTGATGAGGAGGCGCTGGCGAAGCTGGGCAAGGACAAGGGCCTCACGATCCTGAACGACAAGCCGTGGAACATTGAAACACCGGCCCACCTCCTCGATGATGAGGTGACACCGGCCGCACGGATGTTCGTCCGCAACAATGGTGTCATCCCTGCTGAATTCGACGTCGCAAACTGGACACTTACAATTGATGGGGAGTCCGTGGAACGTAAGGTCAGCTTCTCGTTGAACGACCTCAAAACCAAGTTCCCCCACCATACCTATCGCTTGGTGTTGGAGTGTGGCGGCAATGGCCGTGCGGAATTCGACCCGCCCGCGCAAGGCAACCAATGGACCGTTGGCGCGGTGCAATGCGCTGAATGGACCGGTGTGCGGTTGCGCGATCTGCTGGAAAAAGCCGGCATCAAGAAGAATGCGGTGTACATCGGCTACTACGGCAGTGACACGCACCTTAGCGGCGACCCGGACAAGGTGGTGATCTCACGCGGCGTGCCAATACGCAAGGCACTGGAGGACGAAACACTCGTGGCTTTCGCCATGAATGGAAAGGATATCCCGGCAGCTCATGGTCATCCGTTGCGCCTTGTGATCGGTGGATGGCCGGCCAGCGTATCCGGGAAATGGCTGAAGCGGATAAGCGTGCGGAACAAGGTGCACGATGGTCCGAAAATGACCGGCGATAGCTACAAGGTGCCGTTGATCCCCGTGGAGCCCGGGGAAACGGTGCCGGAGGATAAGCTGCGCATCATTGAAAGCATGCCTGTGCGCTCGGTGATCACCTATCCGAAGTCAGGTGCCATGCTGAAGCCCGGACAGAAGTTGAATGTGCGCGGGCATGCTTGGGCGGGTGATCTCCATGTGAAGGAGATGCATGTCTCCATCGATTTCGGCACCACCTGGACGAAAGCCATCTTGCAAGCTCCGCACAACCGCCTGGCATGGCAACGATGGACGGTTGAACTCGAGCTGCCGGCCACCGGGTACTATGAAGTGTGGGCCCGTGCAACGGATAGTGCCGGGGTCATGCAACCCATGGTGGTACCGGGCTGGAACCCTAAGGGATATCTGAACAATGCGTGCCACCGGATCGCGGTGCGCATGAAAGGATGAAGTCCGGCAAGCCCGATCCCAAGCCCATGGACGCGTTGGTCGCCCGCATCGCCCGGCATGTGAATGTGTTGGCAGGTATCACCGTGCTGCTTGTGGTACAATTCGTATTCATCGCCGTCTTTCCGGAGTTGTTCGAAAGGGCTTTCGTTGTCGGGGCATCAATGGAGGTGGAAAGAGACCTATCACCGGTGGTGATGGACGAGGGCATCGAGAACGGCATCCACGTGGAAAGTGGCTTGATCGTGGATGCCGATTGGGAACTGGTGCTGGCCACGTGCACGGCGTGCCACTCCGCCAAGCTCGTTACCCAGAATCGCGCCGACCGCGAGGGTTGGACCAGGATGATACGCTGGATGCAGGAAACCCAGAACCTCTGGGATCTCGGCGACAATGAGGCCTTGATACTGGACTACCTCGCGAAGAACTATCCACCAAAGAAAAAAGGTCGTCGTGCAAGACTGACCAACATCGAATGGTACGACCTGGAACCTTGAGCGCGATCGCCGCACTCGTGCTGGGGTGCGCTGGGCCGAACGCCGAACGAAATGCAGAGGTCGTGCAGCCCGTTCACGCCGTGCAAGACCTTATTGAACCCTCCGAACTGTTCGAGTGGAACGCCACGGACACGCCTACGTTCGTGCTCGATGTGCGTCCGATAAGATCATACCACCAAGGGCATATTCCAGGCGCGGTGCAGATCTGGCGCGATGCGTTCACCCGCAGCGACCTACCCTATTCCGGCATGTCCGCCACACGGGGAATCATCGAACATCTCCTCGATTCATTGGGCTTGCGAAGTGACCAGCAGGTCGTGGTCTATGACGATCGCGGGGGATGTGATGCTGCACGCGTGTGGTGGTTGTTGAAGGTGCATGGCCATCGCAAGGTGGCGTTGTTGAATGGCGGCATCCCACGCTGGCGTGCGGAAGGATTCCCGGTGACCTTGAAATGGGTGCGGACCAAGCCCTCCGGATACGCTTTCCCGGACCCGGTCGACAGCACATTGGTCGCCACCTTGGACATGGTGAAAGGCACCATGGCGAGCAAGAGAGGCGTGTTGCTCGACACCCGATCACGGAAGGAATACAGCGGCGCTGAGATGAAGCAGGGTGCATTCCGCCCCGGCACGATACCTGGAAGCGTCCTCTATGACTGGGGAAATGCGGTGGCCTTCGACAAGGACCAGGTCCTGAAGGATACGGCGTCCTTGCGTTATGATCTTGCAGCGCTCGGTATCCAGCCTGATGATACCGTGATCACTTTCTGCCATTCCGGCGTGCGTTCGGCCCACACCACGTTCGTCCTTAGTGCCGTGCTTGGCATGAACAACGTGCGCAACTACGACGGGTCCTGGACCGAATGGAGCTACCACAGCGAACTTCCAGTGCACGCCGATAGTTCTTTAACCACAACTCTTCCCTGACCCATGAACCGTTACCTCGATGCCTTCTTGAGTTCGTTCGGCAACTACGCCGGTTATGTCTGGCGGGAGATCACCTTCAACACCGAGCCATGGTACGTGAACTACTTCTACTGGCTCATCCTGCTGTCACTGGTGGTATGGGGGCTGGAACTGGCCTTCCCCTGGCGCAAGGACCAGAAGGCGTTCCGAAAGGACTTTTGGTTGGATGCCTTCTACATGTTCTTCAACTTCTACATCTTCAACCTCGTCATCTTCATCGCCTTCAGTGAAGTGGTGAACATGGCCGTGAACGACCTGTTCGGCACATCCTTGGAGAAAATGCGCTTGTTGGACCTCAGTGCCATGCCGGGCTGGGCGCAGCTGCTGATCTTTTTCATCGCGACCGACTTCATCCAATGGTTCACCCACGTCCTGCTGCATCGTTACGAGATCCTCTGGCGCTTCCACAAGGTGCACCACAGTGTGGAGCAGATGGGCTTTGCGGCGCACCTGCGCTACCACTGGATGGAGAACGTGTTCTACACGCCGATGAAGTACATCGCCGTCATGCTCATTGGTGGATTCACACCTGACCAGGCCTTCATCGTGTTCTATGTCGCCATCGCCATCGGCCACCTGAACCACGCCAACATCCACATCACCTACGGTCCGTTGAAGTACATCTTCAATAACCCGGTGATGCACCTCTGGCATCATGCCTTCAACCTTCCTGAAGGACGGCGCCATGGGATGAACTACGGGATCTCCCTGAGCATTTGGGACTACCTCTTCAGGACGGCAGCCATCCCCAAGGACGATGCCCACATCAAGCTCGGATTCCCCGGCATGGAGAAGTTCCCACACGACTTACCGCACCAACTCGTGTACGGCTTCAAAGGGGAGAAGTGATCGAAGGACAATCGCCGTCGAGCCTCCGGAGCACCTTTTCCACGAACAGGTATACCTCCTCACCATCACCTTCCATGGATGGACCCAAACCCAAATGGGCCTGGATCTCGACCAGCAGGGGATCGGTACTGCTGTGCCCGCCCTCGGTATACCACATGGCCATTTCCAATCCGGCCACTTGCATCCCCAACGGTATCTCCGCCCCGGACCCACAGGGACGCATGGAATGCGACTCATCAGCATACGTGTACCGCCCGGTGATCCGCATGGAACGGTCCAACAGATCGCCATCGCTACGTCGCAGATCGACCGAAGAGCCGGTGCTCGCCCCGCCTGCTTCAGGGATCACCTGGCTCAAGCCTTGATCGGTGACCCGGAAACGCAGGCCGGAAGAACCTTTCAGCAGGACCTCATTCCCGATCAGTTCCCAGTTACCCATTTCGCCAAAAGGCACCGTATCCCTGTCCTGGTAAGTCGCGAGCTTCAGGAACGTACCGTCCGAGCCCAACCAGATCTCCGTCAAGATCCCCGGACAGTCAGCGCATGGCATCGTACCCCGATGCACTCCGACCGGATCTCCGATCAACATGATCGTATCAGAGGTCGCGGCGTCAGGATGCTCATCCACGTGTTCCTTGTCAGGGCTTGAGCAGGAGGAAAACCATACGAACAGCGGCACGAGGACGAGAACACGCATTATTTTGGTCATAGGCTTCGAAATTAGGGAACGACCTTCGCGCTGCATGCTCACCCCGCTCCTCTCGGCCTTCTATTTCGGCAGCGTTGAACACTTCGCCATCCTTGCCGCGCACCCGAAGGTCGTGTTCGATATCGGCGAGCATTTCGTGCGCCAGACCTACCGGACCCGCACCACCATTCTGGGCCCCAACGGACGGCAGGATCTGATGGTGCCCGTCGATAGGCGGAGCGGGTCAATTGCCGGGTTGGAACACCGGAAAGGCGACAAAGTGCCCATGCGATCCGTCGGGTTGAGCTATGCGGGATCATGGCCGCAGCAGCATCTGCACGCCATACGCAGCGCTTACGGACAGGCACCCTGGTTCATCCACTTCATCGATGAGATCGAAAGTATCCTGACCAAGCGGTATGATCGCCTGGTCGACCTCGATCTCGCAACGATACGAGCAGGGATGCGCTGGCTTTCCCTGACCACGGAACTCGAGGTCAAGGAGAACTATATGGATGAAGCGGAGACAAGCACGGACGAAATGCTGGACCTGAGGAACGAATTGCACCCGAAGAAGAAATTGCCTGCCACGGTCCCACAGGTGAAGCCCTACCCCCAGGTGTTCGCTTACCGGCATGGCCCGGTGCCCCGGCTGAGCATCATCGACCTGGTGATGAACAAAGGACCGGAGGCGCCCGGGATCGTCCGCGGACGATAGAACGCAAGTGCATCCGTCCATCGTTGCAAGGGAAGCCATCTTTGCGGACCTGACATGCACGTCATTCACACCTTCACTGGTCACAAAGGGCCGGTCTATGATCTGATACTCGGTACCGAGAAGGACACTTTCCTGAGTGGAAGCGGGGATGGGAAGGTGGTGCGCTGGTCCATCCAGGCTCCCGATCAAGGTGAGGTACTGGCTACCGTGGACCAAGCCATTTTCTCGTTGTTCCTGGAAGCGGGGACCGGCATGTTGCTGATCGGAACGGAAGGTGGGGATCTGCATGTCGTGGACGTGAACCAAGGACGGGAGATCCATCGTTTCCAGGTCCATCAAAAAGGGATCTTCCGGATCATCGATCTCGGCGACGGCAAGGTGGCTTGCGCTGGTGGGGATGGCTGTTTGAGCATCTGGCGGGCGAACGTCCAGGCACCAGGATTGGCCTTTCTGCGGAACATACCGATCATGGAAGGCAAGATCAGGGACCTTGCGCTCTCCCCTGATGGTGGTTCGCTGGCCTTGGCCTGCGGCGACGGGACCATTCGTATCCTCGAGACCGTACACTTCAATGAGATCGGAACGCTGGAGCATCCTGATATCGGGAAGGGTTCCATCCCTGTGGGCTATTCCGGAGTGGCTTATCATCCTGCGAAGCCCGTGCTCCTCAGTGGGGGCAAGGATGGGCACTTGCGCGCCTGGCACACGGGAGAAGGTTATCGCCAACTGCATGCCCTGCCAGCTCATAAAGGTGGGATCTATCGGAT
>JAHEFL010000132.1 GCA_024640205.1 Flavobacteriales bacterium
TCTGGATGAAGTCGAACGCCCCCTTCTTCAGCGCATCCACCGCCGTGTCGATGGTGCCATGGCCGCTGATCATCACCACAGGCAGTTCGTCGTTGTGCGCGTGGATCTTCTCCAGCAACTCCATGCCGTCCATCTTCGGCATTTTGATGTCGCAGAGAACCAGATCGAACTTGCCTTTTTTCGCTTTGTCCAGCCCGGAAGCGCCATCCTCTGCCTCTTCCACCTTATGCTTCTCGTGCTCCAGGATATCGCGCAACGCCGCGCGTATCGCTTTTTCGTCGTCTATGATGAGGATGCTCGCCATGGGTTGATAGTCTCAGGACAAAGATGGTATGCAATACGTGAAGCGGTTTCGAGATCGGGGGATACCTCTACGAATGACAGGGGATCCGGAGTGATCGCAGAACCTCTGGTCACGATCCCGTGCAGGGTTGGACGTCGTTGCTAACTTTAACTGGACCAAAACAAACCGATATGATGAAACAGCTACTCTTGACCACCGCCTTGGCGTTCGGTATCGCCTTCACCGGATGGGCCCAGATCCCCAATGGAGGGTTCGAGAACTGGACCAGCTTCGGATCGTACGAGGAGCCGAATGGTTGGGTGACCACCAATGTATTGACCTCGAATTTCGGACAGATCGGATGCGAGCATGGAACGCCCGGGGCCGTGGGTTCATCGTACGCCAAGGTGAAGACCGTGAACCTTACGGGGATCGGTATCGTGCCTGGGATCATTTTCACAGGCGATGCAAATAGCGGGATCGATGGATTCCCCTACACGTCCACACCAGGTGCGCTGAACGGACAGTACAACTACAATTTGGCTACCAACGATGGCGGGATCATCACTGTGGTGCTGAGCAAGTGGAACGCCTCCCTGATGGCGCGGGATATCGTCGGTTTTGGGTCGTTGAGCATCGTGGGGAACCAGAGCACCTGGACGAATTTCAGTATCCCGATCACCTACCAGAGTGCTGAAGTCCCGGATACGGCCAACATTACCATTTTGTCGAGTTCGGAGGTCCCGACGGCAGGAAATTACGTGAGCGTGGATGCCCTTTCCTTCGGTGCTCCAGTAAGTATCGCCGAGAATTCCGGAGAACTGACCTTGCGCGTCTACCCGTCACCAGCGCGCGATGTGCTTGTTGTGGAAAATGGAACGTCCATGGTGAGTGCGCGGGTGATGGATGCGAAAGGAAGGATCGTGATGGAGGCTGGGATCACGGGGAGCCGAATGGATCTGAATGTGGCGGACCTGACTTCCGGGATGTACATCCTGCAGGTGAGGACATCCGATGATGAACTGATCCATCGGCAGTTCCATAAACAGTAGAACGAATTGATATGGGAAGAAAGGCCGCCACGTGCGGCCTTTCTTCGTTGGTAATATTCAGCGCGCAGCCAAGGAACGCATGGCGGCCCCTTCCTTCAGTGCATATCGGCTCCATGCCAGTTCCCGGATGTCGCCGGCCACGAGCACCCGCTCGATGGTGATCAAGGCATAGGGTATGGTCTCCACCCGATGCTCCGGGAGACCTTTGACCGTGCGCCGTTCCGCTATCGACATGCGCATCAGGCGATCTTTCAGTGCGAGAAAAGTGAGCGCGTTGAACGGCAGTGTAGTGGCACCCGGTTCGATCTCTTCGCCGCGGTCCGCAGCCACCATGGCGGCAAGGGTGTCGAAACTGCCTGCACTCCCCACGAGCAGGTGCGGATGATGTCGGTCGATAATGGCATAGAGCGGTTCCAGCCTATCGTCCAGATGTTGCGCGATGCGGGTCTCAGTAGCGAGATCAATGGGGTCCCTTGCAGGGAACCGTTCACGCAGTCGGGTAACACCGAGCTCGAAACTGCGCTTCCACATCAGGGCCTTTTCCGTGGCCAAAATGAACTCCGTGCTGCCGCCACCGATATCCATCACCAACGTCGGTTTGTTGCCGATCGCTAGGGCCTGCCTTACGCCATCCAGTATCAGCGCAGCCTCCTCATCGCCGGGAATGATGGAGATGGGAATACCCAACTCCTCCAGCGCCATCTGCGTCAGTGCATGCCCGTTCCGCGCGTTCCGTAATGCGGAAGTACCAAAGCCGGTGATGGTGGTGGCGCCCAAGGAATGTGCCATATCGCGATGCTGGCGCAACGCATCCATCCCGCGCTGGAGCGCATCCTCTGTGATCAGGCCTAGTTCGATCCCGCCCTTCCCGAGGAATACAGGCAGCTCTATGCTCTTGATGATGCGAACGCCGGATGTCGTACGCTCGAACACCAGCAGGTTGAACGTATTCGTACCCAGATCGATGATCGCGCTGCGTTCCACGATCGCTCGATCTTCTAATATTCTCATTGTCTGATCATCTGATCAACTACCCCTTATAGAACAACCACTTCCCCAACTCCCTCCAGCTCGCCTTCTTACCGTACATCAGGATGCCTGTGCGGTAGATGCGGCCCGCAAGCCAGGTGGTGAGCAGGAAGGTTCCCACGAGCAGGGCCATGCTCAGCAGCATCTGCCACAGTGGTGCATTGCCCATGGCCACGCGCACCATCATCACCACGGGGCTGGTGAAGGGGATGAAGCTGCACCACAGTACGGCCGGTGCGTTCGGGTTGTACACTGCCATCTGTGCGATGAGCAGGGCCAGGATCATGGGTAGCGTGACCGGGAACATGAACTGCTGCGTTTCCGCTTCACTGTCCACTGCGGAACCTACCGCTGCAAGAAGCGAACTGTAAAGCAGGTATCCACCGATGAAGTAAAAGATGAACATCGCCAGGGTGACCGGGATGTCGATCTTCTTCAAAGCTTTCAGCAGCTTCACGTCATCCATGTCCGGCATGGCTGCGGCCTCCTCACCCAGTTGCTTCTGCATTTCGGTGGTCATGGGTGTTTCGGCCAGCACCTTCGGATCGAAACGGTCCTTCAGCATCACGGCGGAACCGATGGAAACGAGAAGGGTCGTCATCACGATCCAGACCACGAATTGCGTGAAGCCCACCATGGCGATCCCCACGATCTTGCCCATCATCAGTTGGAAGGGTTTCACGGAACTGATGAGTACTTCCACGATCCTGTTCTGCTTCTCCTCCATCACGCCGCGCATCACCTGCATGCCGTACAGGAAGATGAAGATGAACATGAAGTAGCCGAAGAAGAAACCGATACCCGCGCGCTCCTGTTCCAATGATTCCTCGCCCAATTTGCCGATGTCGAAAAGCTTCAGATCAAGCGGTTTGCGCACCCTGCGGTAGGCCTCCTCATCAATGCCTTCGCTCTGCAGTTTTGCCAGCTCAAGCGCTTTTTCTATCTCGTTGCGGATGACCGATTGCGCGGGCGGCCCTGGCAGCTCCTTGTAGTAGAGATCCGCTTCGGGCAGGTTCAGTACGTTGTCCAACAGCACCACGCGCACCGTGTATGGGCTTTCCAGGAAGGCACTGTCGCTCCATGCCGTGTGGTCCACGAAGAACTTCACCTTATCCGTACTGCGAAGCTTGGTGCGATGACCTGCTCGGTATCCACCACCAGCACATGTTCATCCGTGCGACCCTGCAGGCTGAGGTAGATCATGAGCATGATGCCACCGGCTATGAGCAGCGGGCCGAGCAGCGTCATGACGAGGAAGCTCGGCTTGCGGACGCGGGTGATGAATTCCCGCAGGATGATGAGGCGGACTTTGTTCATGGTTCTTGGTTTCGTCGGGGCCGATGATCGCTGGCCCTTACTCGGTCATTCCAGCGGTCACGTTCGCGGGCTCTGTTTCACTTACTGCACGGATGAAGATCTCGTGCATCCGCGGGATCTCTTCCTGTACACCATGCAGTTCCACCGCGGGGAGCAATTGCCTGATCACCGTGTTCAACGTTGCATCCTTCGCCAGTTGCACCCGGGCCACGGTGTACTCCTCCTGTTCGCGCACATCCAGTAACTCGCCTGTGAATGACAGCGCGTTCGCCAGGGCCATACGCGTGCCTTTGAACTCGATGCGGTAGGTGTTCGTGGCGAACTGGCGGCGGATATCGCGGACGTTACCCTCCAGCACCAGGCGGGACCGATCGATCAGCCCGATGTCATCGCACAATTCCTCCACGCTGCCCATGTTATGCGTACTCAGCATCACGGTGGTGCCGTCGTTCTTCATACGCAGCAATTCCTTGCGGATGAGCTCGGCGTTGATGGGGTCGAAACCGCTGAAGGGCTCATCCAGTATCAGCAGCTTCGGTTCGTGCAGCACGGTGGTGATGAACTGCACCTTCTGGGCCATGCCCTTGCTCAGCTCTTCCACTTTTTTGTTCCACCAGCTCATCATCTCCCAGCGTTCGAACCAGGCGCGCAGGCGCTTCACCGCTTCGGCGCGTGGCATGCCCTTCAGTCGCGCCAGATAGATGGCCTGTTCGCCCACTTTCATTTTCTTGTACAGACCGCGTTCCTCAGGCAGGTAACCCATGCGTGCCACATCCTCCGGGCGCATGGCATGGCCATCCAGCAGCACGTGCCCCTCGTCCGGGCCGGTGATGCGTGTGATGATGCGGATGAGCGTGGTCTTACCCGCCCCGTTCGGGCCCAGTAGGCCGAATACGCGACCGGCCTGCACATCCATGGTCACGTGGTCCAGGGCGAGGTGCTCGCCATAGCGTTTAACGATCTGTTCGAGGTGGAGCATGCGGCGCGGTTGGGTGCGGGGCGAAGGTAGCGGTGCCGCATCGCCCGCATCCACCGCTGATGGGGCCACTGTGCCGGTCGTGTGATCGCTGGCCACCATGTAGCCCGCCTGTTCATCCTCATGTTCCAGCATGTTCCCCGCTGCTACCTTGGCACCATGGCTGCGCGTAGAGGCTTCCTGTCCTTCGTGGAGGAAACGGGTGACATCGCCCGATTCACCGGGCGCTATTTCAGCAACGCGTTCCATGCCCGCTTCGAGTGGAATGAATTCCTGCGGCAGTGCGTCATCAACGGCTATCGTTCGCTTCCGCTGGTTGCCGTCACCGCGTTCATCATGGGCCTGGTGCTCACCGTGCAGAGCCGTCCCACGCTTGCGCGCTTTGGGGCGGAGGGCATGCTGCCGGCCATGGTGGCCATCAGTGTGGTGCGCGAGATCGCACCGGTCATCACCGCCTTGATCTGCGCCGGTAAGATCGGCAGCAGCCTGGGTGCCGAATTGGGTAGCATGAAGGTGACCGAACAGATCGATGCCATGGAGGTGAGCGGCACCAACCCGTTCCGCTACCTGGTCGTTACCCGCGTGTGGAGCACCACGCTCATGCTGCCAATACTGGTGGTGTTGGCCGAAGGAATCGCCATTTGGGCCAGCTGGGTGGGGGTGAACATCAGGGACGTGGTTTCCTGGGAGCTCTTCTACCAGCAGGTCTTCGATTCACTCGAGTTCAGCGACTTCATACCATCGTTCGTCAAGAGCTACTTTTTTGGATTCGCCATCGGCATTGTAGGTTGCTACAAGGGCTTCACCACGCAGAAGGGGACCGAGGGCGTGGGTCGATCGGCGCACTCTTCCGTGGTGGTCGCCTCGCTGCTCATCTTCATCCTGGACCTGGTGGCCGTGCAGGTAACGGATCTACTGGGCTATAACTGATGGCAGGTACGGCTCAGGCAAATGCGGGTGGGAAGGAGCGGGTCGTTTCCATTCGTGGCCTGCAGAAAGCGTTCGGGAGCAACAAGGTCCTTCGCTCCTTCGACCTGGACCTGTACCGGGGCGAGAACGTGATGGTGCTGGGCAAGTCCGGTTCAGGAAAGAGCGTGCTCATCAAATGCGTGGTACGCTTGCTGATGCCCGATGCGGGCAGCATCGAGGTGCTCGGTCAGGATCTTCTTTCCCTGGACCGGGAGGCGCTGGACCAGCTGCGTGTGAAGATCGGCTTCCTCTTCCAGAGCAGCGCCTTGTACGATTCCATGACGGTGC
>JAHEFL010000133.1 GCA_024640205.1 Flavobacteriales bacterium
GTCCGGATAGCGGGTAAGTGCGTGAAACCCTTCGGCGCTCTGGTCACGGTCGGATTGAGCCTGATGTTGGTCATGCAGGCCATGATCAACATGGCCGTGGCGGTCAATCTTGTGCCGGTCACCGGACAACCGCTTCCCTTGGTCAGCATGGGTGGTACCTCCATCTGGTTCACCTGCCTTGCCATCGGCATCATCATCAGCGTCAGCAGAAGCATTGAAGAATCCTCCACCCCTGAACATCATGCCCAACGCCCCCGAACATCGCTCGCTTAGGGTGATGGTCTCCGGTGGTGGCACCGGAGGACACATCTTCCCGGCCATCGCCATCGCCAACGCGGTGAGCGAGCGGGAGGCGTCCGCGGAATTCCTGTTCGTTGGTGCCTTGGGAAAAATGGAGATGGAAAAGGTGCCTGCGGCCGGGTACCGTATCGTGGGTCTGCCAATTCGCGGATTCCAACGGGGCAAGGTCATGAAGAACCTCGGGCTCCCCTGGCGCTTGCTCCGGAGCATGATCATGGCGCGCGGACTCGTCCGGGATTTCAAACCCAATGTGGCCGTGGGAGTGGGTGGCTATGCCAGTGGCCCGTTGCTGGCCGCAGCCCAGCGGATGGGCGTCCCCACATTGATCCAGGAGCAGAACAGCTATCCCGGTCGAACGAATGTGCTTCTGGCCAAACGTGTTGATCGCATCTGTGTGGCCTATGCGGGTATGGAGAAGTATTTCCCGAAGGAGAAGATCCTGCTGACCGGCAACCCGGTGCGGCAGGATGTTGTCCGACTTAGCGGGAAGCGGCCACGAGGTCTGGAGCACTTCGGGTTGGATGGAGAGCGACCGATCCTTTTCGTTACCGGTGGTAGCTTGGGTGCACGCGGGGTGAACATCGGCGTGGAAGCGGCCCTGTCCAAATGGAAGGCGTCAGGTGTTCAGGTGATCTGGCAGACCGGATCACCCTATTTCAGGCAGGCCGAGGCAGCGGTGCAAACCCTGGCATACGGTGATTGCAAGGTCCATGAGTTCATCACTCGAATGGATCTCGCATATGCCTGTGCCGACCTCGTCGTGGCACGTGCAGGTGCGATCAGTGTGAGCGAATTGTCCCTTGTTAAGAAGCCCGCGATCCTGGTGCCGCTGCCCACGGCGGCCGAGGACCACCAGACGCATAATGCACGGGCCTTGACGGATCGCGGCGCGGCCATTCTGTTGCGTGATGAAGAGACCACGGAAAAGTTGGGCAGTATCGTGATCGAGCTGCTTGGGGACAAAGAGGCGATGGATCGATTGAGCAGAGCGATAGCCCAAATGGGAACGAATAATGCTGCGGAGGCCATTGCTTCTGAAGTGATCCGATTGGGAAGACGATGAGCACGCTGGCAGGACATAGGATGTTCTTCATCGGTGTCGGTGGCATCGGGATGAGCGGGCTGGCTCGCTATTTCCGGAGACAAGGCGCCGAGGTGGCGGGTTATGACCGGACACCAAGCGAACTCACCAATGAGCTGCAGCGCGAAGGGATCGACCTCCTGTTCAATGAGGATCCCATGCTCATCCCCAAGGGCTTCAGGGACGCGGATGCATCAGAGGTCATGGTGGTGCGTACACCCGCCGTACCTGCTGAAAGTCAGCTACTGAAGTACTGGGTCGACAAGGGAGCACGTGTGCTGAAACGCGCCGAGGTCCTGGGCATGGTTACCCGGGGCCAACGAACGGTGGCTGTGGCCGGTACGCATGGCAAGACCACGGTGAGCACCATGCTGGCCCATTTGCTTACGGCCGGTGGTGTCAAGTGCAACGCTTTCCTCGGTGGGATCGCGGTCAACTACGGAACGAACTTGTTGCTGGACGATGAGGCGAAGGTGAATGTGGTGGAGGCCGATGAATATGACCGGAGTTTTTTGCAGCTGCGTCCGACGGAGTCCATCATTACGGCCATGGATCCGGATCACCTGGACATCTATGGTACGCCAGAGGCCATGTTCGAGGCGTACACGGAATTCGCGGCGCTTTGCACCGGGACGATGATGGTGCATGAGCGCCTCGCGGATCGCTTCGCCGATCGCTCCAACATGGTGAGTTATGCCTTGGAGGGCAAGGGTACTCCAAGGGCGGAGAATGTGCACGTGGCGAACGGAGCGTACCGGTTCGATCTGGTGACCGACGATCATTCGTTACGCGATCTGGACCTGGGCATGCCCGGACGGCACAATGTGGAGAATGCCATCGCGGCCTCGGCAATGGCCTTGCACCTTGGTGTTCCATCGGATCGCTTGAGGAAGGGTCTCGCAGGATTCCGCGGTGTGGCGCGGCGCTTCGAAACAAGGGTCCGTGGACCACATGTGTTCCATATCGACGATTACGCTCATCACCCCAGGGAGTTGGATGCGTGTATCGCCAGCGTGCGCGAAATGCACCCCGGTAAGCGCATAACCGGGATCTTCCAACCCCACCTGTACACTAGGACTCGCGACCTGGCGGAGGATTTCGGTAGGAGCCTTTCGGCATTGGACGAGCTGATCTTACTGGACATCTATCCTGCTCGTGAGGAGCCGATACCAGGGATCACCAGCGAATGGCTGCTGACCAAGGTACCCATGGAGAACAAGGAACTCTGCCAGCGCGAGTCCCTGATCGACGAGCTACGTAGCCGGGATCTACAGGTGGTCGTGACCATGGGAGCCGGTGATATCGATCGCTCGGTTCCCGCCATCGTGAGCATGTTGAACGAATACGGAAGATCATGAGCACGCTCCAACGCATCGTTCGTCCTGTAGGTATCATCCTCGCCGTCATCGGCGTGGTACTCATCCTTGGCTTCGTGGAGCACGCTGCCGATGGCACATTGATCCAGGATGTGCGCATCCATGTGAAGGGTGATGCGGGGATACATTTCATGGATGAGCGCAGCGTGCGTGCCGAGATCATGGACCAGGGGCCCGCAATTCTTGGATCGCCCGTCGCCGAAGTGGACATGCCTTCGATCGAGAACCGGCTCAGGGCGTTGCCTGCAGTATCCAACGCCGAGGTTTATCATACCATGGATGGGACCATGCACGTGAAGGTGGAGCAGCGGGTTCCGATCGTGCGGGTGTTCAATTCGGATGGTTCCAGCTTTTACATCGACAAGGATGGATGGACGATGCCGTTGAGCGAAGCATATACGGCACGGGTCCTGGTGGTGACCGGTGACCTCCATGAACCGGGGGCACGGGACGGTGTCATACAGGTGTTCAGCAGCGATAGCCTACAGTCCCATTTCCTTTCCGACGATATCCACCGCCTCGCGAACTTCATTAGTAATGAACCCCTTTGGGATGCCTTGATCGACCAGGTGGTCGTGAACCATGATGGGCAATTCGAGCTGATCCCCAAGGTCGGGGCACAACGTATCCTTATCGGGGATGGCAGCCTTCTCGACCAGCGCTTTGCCAAGCTCGCTTTGTTCTACAAGAAAGGGATACCAATGGCCGATTGGCGCAGGTACGAACGTATCGACCTGCGCTTCGCCGATCAGATCGTCTGCACCAAACGCACAATGCCCTAACACTCCAAATGACCATGGATAACAATCACGAGATCGTCGCCGGACTTGATATCGGAACGACCAAGATCGCCTGCATCGTAGGCCGCAAGAACGAACAAGGAAAGATCGAGATCCTCGGAATGGGTAAGTCCCGTTCCGATGGTGTTTCCCGCGGAGTGGTGGCCAACATCCAGAAAACGGTGGAAAGCATCATCGCCGCCGTGAAGCAGGCCGAGGACAATGCGGGGGTCGATATCTCCACCGTCAATGTCGGCATTGCTGGTCAGCATATACGCAGCATGCAGCACAGGGGAATGATGATGCGAGAAAGCCTGGAGGAGGAGGTCACCCAACCGGATATCGACCGCCTGATCGACGAGACCTATCGCTTGGTAATGCCTCCAGGTGAGGAGATCATCCATGTGCTGCCGCAGGAATACATCGTGGATAATGAGCAGGGTATCCGCGACCCGATCGGCATGAGCGGCATCCGCCTGGAGGCGAATTTCCACATCATCAGCGGACAGGTCACCGCTGCGCGGAACATCAACAAGTGCGTGCATCGAGCAGGCTTGGAGGTCACGGAGCTCATCCTCGAGCCTCTGGCCAGCGCCGATGCCGTGCTTAGCAGCGAGGAGAAGGAGGCAGGCGTTGTCCTCGTGGATATCGGTGGCGGTACCACGGACATCGCGATATTCCTGGACAACATCATCCGTCATACCGCGGTGATCCCCTTCGGCGGGAACGTGGTGACGGAGGACATCCGCCAGGGTTGCGGCATCATGCGTGACCAGGCCGAACTGTTGAAGACCAAGTTCGGGAGCGCACTGGCAGCGGAGAACAAGGAGAACGAGGTCGTATGCATCCCGGGACTGCGTGGTCGCGATCCAAAGGAGATCAGCCTGAAGACCTTGGCGGAGATCATCCAGAGCAGGATGGAGGAGATCCTTGACCACATCTATTTCGAGATCCGTAACAGCGGGCTGGAGAAGCAACTGATCGCAGGGATCGTGGTGACCGGCGGAGGCTCACAGCTGAAACACCTGAAGCAATTGACCGAATATGTCACCGGCATGACCACCCGCATCGGGTACCCGAACGAACATATTTCGAAGAGTGCCGTGGAGGATGTCACCAGCCCATTGCATGCAACGGGTGTCGGCCTTGTCATGAAGGGCTTCGATTACCTCGACCGCAGGAAGCCGCGTACCATCGAGCAGCGGAGCACGCAGAAGAACCCGGTCGCCAATCACAGCCAGGGCAACCGCATCGGTTCGTTCATCACCTCGGTGTTGAGCGGTGCAAGCGAATTGCTGAAGGATGACGACAACTAGGACCTATTCCCACGAATACCGATAAACCTTTCCAACCTTCCAATACGAAACGCTATGAAATTCGACCTTCCCAAAGAGTTCGCATCGATCATCAAAGTGATCGGTGTGGGCGGTGGCGGCGGTAACGCCGTGAACCACATGCATGAAAAGGGCATCAAGGGCGTGGACTTCATCGTCTGCAATACCGATAGCCAGGCACTGGAAAGCAGTCCGGTCCCGGTAAAGATCCAGATCGGAGTCGGCCTCACTGAAGGGCTCGGCGCCGGCTCCATTCCCGATCGCGGTAAACAAGCGATGCAGGAGAATATCGACGAGATCTCGGAAATCCTCAAGAGCAGGACAAAGATGGTGTTCATCACGGCCGGCATGGGTGGTGGCACAGGTACCGGTGCGGCGCCGGTCATCGCCGAGATCGCTCGCGGCATGGGTATCCTCACCGTCGGCATCGTGACCAGCCCTTTCCAGTGGGAAGGCAGGAAGCGCCGCCAACAGGCTGTCGCCGGGATCGAGGAAATGCGCAAGGCTGTGGACACTCTCCTTGTGATCAACAATGACCGACTGCGTGAACTGTACGGCGATCTCTCGCTGGACAACGCCTTCGAGCATGCCGACAATGTGTTGAGCACCGCCGCTCGCGGGATCGCGGAGATCATCAATAAGATCGGAAAGGTCAATGTCGATTTCGAGGACGTCAAGACCGTGATGACCGATAGCGGTGTGTCCATCATGGGCATGGCCGAGGCAGAAGGGGAGGACCGTGCACTTCGTGCAGCCCACGAAGCGCTGGCATCACCCTTGTTGAATGACAGTGACATCAAGGGTGCCAAGTTCGTTCTGCTCAATGTGACCCACGGCGAACGCGCCTTGTCCATGGACGAGATGACGGAGATCACGGACCATATCCAGGAAGCTGCAGGTAGCACGGCCGATGTGATCTGGGGTTACGGCAAGGACGACTCCTTGGGCGATTCCATCCGCATCACGCTCATCGCCACGGGCTTTGCAGCGAACGGGGAGCCCCTGGGTGCCGAAGGCAGTTCGGACCGCAAGGTCATG
>JAHEFL010000134.1 GCA_024640205.1 Flavobacteriales bacterium
CGGTCGCATTGTTGATATTCCATCGACCCGGTACCCCGGCAACAGGGTGAGGCGGGACCGACCTTTGTTTCCAATGAAGCCAGTTCTGAACATGGGGATTGGGTCCTCCGCGATGACCGTTCCCGGGGGGTTTCTCGCCCCGTGCGCCATGCTGGCCATCACCAGCGCGACCGCCCAGGTGCCAACACAGTGTTTCGAGATCGAGAGCATCCTGGTGGATGCCTGCATCTCATTTCCGCTATGTCCAGGCAGCCAGGAGGCGATGAACGAAATGGTCCGCTTCAAGGTGGGTCCTGATCCGTTGCTCGTTGCGGACCTCGACGTGGAATGGCCGAATAATTCCTTCCAGGGATTCGTGCAGGATGCCCAGACCGCTCAGTTGGTCGATGAGCTCAATAGCACCATTCTAGGTTGTGGCTGGCTGGTGGAGCCAGCAGGCGGCGTGCTTCCCGCCGGTTCATCGGTGCTGGTCATCACCAGCACCGACATGTGTACCGCAGCGAATTCGTTCGCGGGATTGAATGACACACTGCGGGTCATCTTCCAAATGGCAGGGAATTCCTCCGGTCATTTCGTGAACCACAACAATGGACCAACGGTTTCACCCGTGCAGGTAGGGCCTGATGAATTCAGGACCCTGATCATGACCCATACCCCATCTGCCTGCGGGGATACGGTCATCTATAACAGGGCGCTGCTGGTGAACATCTACGGGACCTATGGAGGCCTATCTGCCGAGAACGATGGGTCCACAGTGCTTTTCAGCTGGCCCGGCACACCCGATGTGAGCTACGTGAATTTCGGTTGCCAGGCTCCCTTCGAACCCTTGATCGTGTCCATCGATACCGTGTCCGGAAGCTTGTGCGACGGGGGAAGTGTCGTGCTCACGGCATCGATCATCGGTGATGGCACAGGAGCCCAGTGGACCGGTGGTTCCGGTGAGTTCAGCGACACGACCGCGCTCGTCACGACCTACACCGCAGGGTCATTGGACCAGGGACCTGTGGAATTATCCTTCTGTGCCATTTCGGCGTGCGGTGAGCCGGTCTGCGCCACCGTGCAATTGACGGCAGGTACGGCGCCGACCGTGAATATCTCCGGAAATACGGCTCCCTGTATCGGGACTTCCACCGTGCTGGTCGCCAGCGGCGCGGACTCCTACCTGTGGAGCACCAACGAAGTGACCGATACCATTACCGTTGCCACCGAAGGTGTGGTCACGGTAACAGGCACGAATGCGTGCGGATCGGCCGATGCCAGCGTCACTGTCGGATTCGTGGATGGGCCGGATGTACAGGTCTTTTCCTCCGGCGCCTTGTGTCCAACCACCACGCTCACCGCGTCAGGGGCCATCGGCTATCTCTGGAACACGGGCGATACGACCGCTTCCATCGTGGTCGACACGGCCGGTACGTACAGCGTCTTCGGCATCGACGCCTGCGGGGTCATGCAGGTCCTTGTCGACGTGGTGGCTTCCCCGTTGACGGTCGGCTTCACACCGGATGCCCTCGTCGGAGAAGCGCCATTGACGGTGGTGTTCTCGAACGGGTCACAGCCCCAGAACGCGCTGTACTTCTGGGACCTTGGGGATGGAACGACCTCCATCGACTATAGCCTGGAACACGAGTTCATTGAACCAGGTGATTACACGGTCGTGCTGATCGGTGAATTGGACGGTTGCCTGGATTCCGCCTTCGCCATGATCACGGTGGAGGAGCCGCCTTCCACGGAAAGCACGGTATCCGTACCCAACGTGTTCAGCCCGAACCGCGATGGGGTCAATGATGTACTGGAGGTGGCGGTACAGAACATCGCGCGCATGGAAATGTCCATCTACGATCGCTGGGGGCACCGGGTGGGCCTGCTTGAGCGCCCGCGCCAGGTATGGGATGCACGCACCATAGCCGGTGAGCCGGTAAGCGAAGGGACCTATTTCTATGTGCTTACCGCGGAAGGGACGGATGGTGTGATGCACGACCTGCGCGGTTCGGTCACCGTCCTTCGCTAAGCGTGCCATCCGGGACACCACCGCGATGAACCCTTTGGCCCCTTGGGTGGTTGGAATTGAGGACCTTTGCAACCCTCAGCGAACGGAAGCCGGTTGGTTAGCGTCCTTGGGGAGATCACGGATGGACCGCACCGCTTACATACGCTCGTCAGCATCGGCTGCATTCGGTCTGGTGATGGCATTCTCGTTATTCACGTGGGAACTTCAGGCACAGTGCCCCACGACCATCGCCACTTTTCCATATCAGGAAGGCTTTGAAGGATCCGCGGCGTGGACCAGTGGAGGTACCGGCAATGATTGGGCCTGGGGAACACCATCCAAGGCGACGATCAATGCGGCCGGTGGCGGTTCGAAGTGCTGGATCACCGGAGGCCTCAGCGGAAGCAGCTACACGAATGGTGCGCAGAGCTGGTTGGCCGGTCCTTGTTTCAATTTCACCAATGTGGCCTACCCGTGGATCTCGTTCAAGATCTTTTGGGAATGTGAGCGCGATTATGACGGCATGGCATTGCAGTACTCCACGAACGCGGGCGTGACGTGGATCAATGTGGGGGCTTTCGGGTCACCGGCCCATTGCCTGAATGCCAATTGGTACAACACGCAATACATCAGCAACCTCAACAGCGCGGTCCCGCAGCAAGGCTGGTCGGGTCGTATCGGTCCAACGAACGGTGCATGCCTCGGTGGTTCCGGAAGTGGAGGGTGGGTGACCGCATCGCATTGCCTGCCTGCATTGGCCGGCCTATCGAGCGTGAAGTTCCGCTTCGTTTTCGGTGCGGGAACGACCTGTAACAGCTACGACGGGATCGCGATCGATGATGTCTTCGTCGGTAATGCACCCGCCAACCAGGCAGGATTCACTTTCGCGTGTTCTGGCAATACCTTGGACTTCACGAGCACGGCACCCTTGTGTCCCTCTGGTTACTCCTGGGATTTCGGGGATCCGGCATCGGGCTCCGCTAACACGAGCACGCTGACGAACCCTTCACACACCTTTCCCGGTCCAGGGACCTACCAGGTAACGATGACGGTGAACGGGCCGTGCAACGCGCCGTCCACGATCGTTCGCAACGTGTCGGTGCTCGGTCTCGAATTCGTGGTGACCGAACCGGGCTGTGGCGGAGGTGATGGCTCCATCGTGGCGTTGGTGGGTGGCACGAGTGTTCCGCTGAACGTCATCTGGACCCCGGGCGGTCAAACGACCGTGGTCCTCACCGGATTGGATGCCGGTGTGTACGGCATCACCGTGACCGCGCAAGATGCCTGCCCCGTGCAAGGCTCCGTGGAATTATTGGCGGGTAGTTCGCCCATGGAAGCGACCGCGCAGGTGACCGATATTTCATGTAACGGTGAACTGGACGGTGTTGTGAGCATATCCGTGACCGGGGGTGCGGAACCGTACACGTATGTCTGGGATCCCCCTATTGGTGGTACGTCCTCGATATCAGGACTAGGTGTAGGATCCTATTCCTGCACGGTTACGGATGCGGCGGGGTGTACGGCGACCGCGGAAGGAAGCGTGGCGGAGCCGGATCTTTTGGAAGTGGTGGTGGCAGGTAATGTGGACATCTGCCGTGGCGAAGGTTTCGAATTGGAAGCGGAGGTAACGGGTGGGACAGGACCCTTTGACACCATCTGGTCCCCGGATGGTCCCGATGTTTCACCGCAGGTTTCCACGGACTATGAGGTGCTGGTCACCGACGCGAACGGTTGCTCGGCAGGACCCGCTTTTCTATCCGTTTCCGTAAGTGGGCCGGACGTTCCGGGGGTCGACCTTGATGCTTCGACCGGATGCGCGCCGCTCTGCGTTTCCATGCTCGGGAGCAGCACATCGGATGTCATTTGGGAATGGGATCTCGGTGATGGTGATACGGCGGATGAGGCGGAGGTCACCCATTGCTATGGCCCTGGAACATATTCGGTGACATTGACGGTGACGGACGACGAAGGCTGTTCGAATACCTTGACGCTGGGTGATGCCATAACCGCCCAGAGTGCACCAACTGCTGCCTTCATCGCTCAGCCGGAAGTGGTCACCATTTCCGATGCGGGCATTCGCTTCCTGGATGGCTCCACGGACGCGACATCCTGGGTCTGGGACTTCGGGGATGGTTCGGGACCGGTCGAGGGACTAAATGACGTGTTCCACACCTTCGGCGAAGTGGACTGCTATGAGGTACAGTTGGTGGTGGGTAGTGAACTCGGTTGTCAGGATAGCGCCACGCTGACCGTATGTGTGGAGGATGACTTCGCATTCTACGCGCCCAATGCCTTCACTCCGGATGGCGATGGGATCAATGACGAATTCCTGATCGCGACCACGGTGGCGTCACCAAGCGACTACGAGCTCATCATCCACGATCGCTGGGGGCAGGTGGTGCAGGTGCTGGACCGGGTTGGCAAAGGCTGGGATGGTGAGAACGTTCCCGTAGGGGTCTACGTGTGGCACATGCGCTTGCGCGACACGATGGGTAAGATCCAGGTAGGATCGGGGCATGTCACGTTGATTCGCTGACCGGGGGATCGCACCCTAGCGAAACGTTAGGGTAAGCGCCGGTCCGATCAACGGATGGCGTCCTTCTTCCGTTTGAGCTCGGCGATCATGGCTTCCAACTCCTCTTTGCTCTTGGAATGCTCATCGCTTACTTCGGAATGGGAGGTCATATCCTCCTGGTACTTGTTCGCTTTCCCTTTCGCCTTGGATTCATCGGCCATCAGGCCTGACAATTCCTTTTCCTCCTTCGCCAACTTCTTGCGCGCACTGGTCAGTTTTTTCAGGTCCTTCGGGTCGTTGCTCATAGCGAAGCGCCGCTCCAGTCCACTGATCTCACCTTGAAGGTTGGCTATGTCACGTTGCAGTTTGGACTGCCTATTCGCATTCTTCTCAAGATCGGTGTTCGCGTCGCTCATCCGCTCCTGTGATCGGGCGTGATCCTCCTGTTCATCGGTCAGGTCTTCCATGGTTTCGGCCAACTCTTTCTGTGCAGCATCGATCTGCGTTTGGACCAAGGCCTGGTTCAATCGAATTGCAAGGTCCCGGCTTACCTTTTCTTGAGCACCATTGTCCGCATGCACTGTGCTGTCGTTCTGCAGGTAGGCTAAGCTTAACATGGCGTTGCCGTTCTTCTTATCGGAGGTGGCTGTTGCCAGGATGGTCAACGGTGCTTCACCAAGGGCCGGCAAACGCACACCAACAGCACGATAGGGTCGCTTACCCGTGATCTCCTTTGCAAGAGGACCGAGATCTTTTTCCCAAAGTTCAATGGCCACGGGACCGTCCGCTTCGAAAACGGTGATCACATGGGCGGGGAATTTCCGCTCACCGCTCACGACCTCTCCTTTGCCCACCTCAATGGACCGGGTCCAGGTGAGCTTGGGTCCATTCTTGGAGGATTGCGCCAAGCAACCCAGCACAGAGAACAGGAGTACGGGAACCAGAAGGAGTGAGTGTCTTAGGAGCATGATCATGGTGGGTTCCGTTCCAATAAAGGTAAAGGGCCGGTCCCGTTGGCTGAGTGGCGGGTCTCATACTTAGTATGATGAACACCTGTCAGAATGGTCAGCCGCTCGCCTGGCACGTTCCTCGCTGTTGCCGTAGCTTCAGCAACCCGATCCATTCCCTATGATACGCATGTTCGTCCGTTACTTTTCATTCTGCCTGTTAGCCGTATTCTCATTCCCAACTGCCACTCCTGCGCAGGATGTGATCGCATTCCTGGATTACCGTGACCGTATGATCACCTTCGATCGCGGTAACTTCCGGGAGATCGAGCCCTTGCGTCCTCGTGCATTCGGGACCGGAGGGAACCATGTTGCCTATTCCAATGCCATTGGGGACCTGAAGATCTACCGGAACGGCAAGGTGACCCGTTTGGATCGGACGGATGTGGTCCTGC
>JAHEFL010000135.1 GCA_024640205.1 Flavobacteriales bacterium
CCATCCTGCTAACAACCATGACCACCGTCGCCGGCCTGTTGCCCCTGATGTTCAATCGCAGTTTCCAGGCCCAATTCCTCATTCCAATGGCCATCACAGTGGCTTATGGACTCTTGTTGGCGACTTTGGTGACCTTGGTACTACTCCCGGTGCTGCTTACCGTGGTGAACGAGGCGAAGCGTGTTGTGTTCTGGCTATGGAACGGGAGACGCGCGACACCGGAACAATTGGAACCCGCCGTAAAGGAATTACCCTATGAACGCCTGGAGGAAACGCGTCATTGAGGCCCTATTGTCCGCCGTTGTCGCAATGCCGATGGTTGCACAGGATACATTGCATTTGTCTGATGCGGTAGCGCTGGCACTTGCCAATGAGCATGGTATCCTCATTGCAAGGAATGAAGCAGCGTTAGTCAGGGAATTCGCAACACCGGGGAATTCAGGGCTTCTTCCTCGGATCGAATTACAGGGTAGGGGAACATACAGCGACCAGAATACCAGGCTCGACTTCATTGAGGGGATACAGGATGTGGAACGGGATGGTGTTAGGAGTACCCTGTTATCCGGGACGCTTGCCCTGAACTGGGTCCTGTTCAACGGCATGGGAAATTTCCTTGCTCTGGAGCGTTCCGAACTGGATGCGGATCTGGCCGATCTGAATACCCGGACACAGATCGAGCGCACTTTGACCCAGGTGATCGCCTTATACTATGCCATGGCCGGCCTCGAGCAGGACCTGCTGATCACGACCAGGGTCCTGGAGGTTTCGCTGGAACGCTACCAACGGTTGGAGGATAGAGCGGCATTGGGAGGTGCTGGTCGACTGGATGTGCTCAACGCCTTGGTGGACCTGCGTGCGGATAGTGCGATCTATGTGCTTTCGCGCCAACGCCTTGAACGTACGGGGCATGACCTCAATGTGCTACTTGGCAGATCCCCGGCAGAACCGGTGCGAGCTTCGCGGCGGATCACCTACGCGGAAGGATTGGACCAGGATCAACTTGTTCTGGAAGCCATGCAACGCAACGTTCTGCTATTGGCCGCTGCCACTCGCCTGCGATCCGCCGAGGTTGATGAGCGTTCGGCCAGGTCCTTGATGTGGCCGCGATTGGACCTGAATGCAGGGTATGGAGTGACGGACCAACGAAATGAAGTAGGTGTCGTCCTGGGTACCTATAACCAAGGGCTCAACGGCGGATTGAATCTGAGCATGCCGATCTTCGATGGAGGTCGTATCCGAACGCAGGTGGAAAGTGCACGACTGCGCGCGGAAAGCGCGGCGATCGCGGAGGGCCAGGCGCGCCTGCAGGTGGAACGCGATGTACGCAATGCTTATGTGACCTGGGCTGCTCAGCGTGAGGTCCAACGCATACAAGGTCACGCTGTCGGAACAGCTCGCACCAATTTCGAACGTACCAGCGAATTGTTCTATTCGGGGCAGCTCACGGGTCTGCAATTCCGACAAGCTCAAGTGGATCTTTCCGAAGCAGAAAGGCGTAACGTGGTGGCCGGTTTTGATACCAAGGTGGCGGAGCTGGTCCTGCTTCAGGCCAGCGGTGGTCTGCTGGATGCGGTGACCTCAGGACCTGTTGAGGGCCGATAGGCGATGCTCGTGACGCATCCGGAAGAGGACTTCGCAGATCGTGCCTGCATTGGACCGGATATGGAAGGCACCGTCCAATTGCTCGGATAATGCATCCACTATCTCCAGTCCCAACTTTTCGTGACCCTCTGAATAGTTATCGGACAAACCCTTGCCATTGTCCTTCATGACCATCCTGTACAGATCGCCTTCCACAGGTTGAACATGGATGTCAATATGGCCTCCGGTAGCATACGGGAAGGCGTGTTGGAAAGCGTTCCCGAGCAATTCGCATAAAATGATCCCCAACTCGATCGCGGTATCCTGATCCACTTTCAATTCGTCCGTTCGCAGATCCATGCTAACGCGCTCACTGTTCGGAACGTGCATGGAACGGATCGCCTTGTACAGGCCATCGAAGAAGAGTTGAAGGTCCACGTTCCGCAGATCCTTCAGTCCGTACAACTCATGATGAACGAGTGCAATGATGTCGATGCGACGTTTACCCCGAAGGAATTCGTTGCGAACAGCGTCGTCTTCCATCCGTGATACCTGCAGGTTCAACAGACTGCTCACTACCTGCAAGTTGTTCTTCACCCGGTGATGTACCTCCCTGTTGAGGACCTCCCGCTCGCCCAAGGCCTTTGCCAACTTTAATTCCTGCGTCTCACTGAGCGCCATTTGTCTGCGGATCCGGGCGACCTCCCTTCTCCGGTTCAACCAGCTCATGGACAACAGAACGATAAGCATCATCAACAGAATACTTGCGATGACCAATCCGCGTTTCTCGGGTTCCGTCCATATGGCCACAAGGTCAAGGTCCACAAGGACCGTTGCAAGGACGGTCGTTCCGTTCAAAAGGTAGGGTGCGGTAAGTGCCATGAACCGCTCACCATCGGCCTGTACTGTGAATGGTTTGGTCGTTCGTGTGCTGGTCCAGTGTTGCACGGCGATCTGTTCCGCAGCAAGAATGGATGGTCGCTTCAAGGCATCAGGCATGTTCAGGGCCGCTCCATCCCCGTCATGGATCACGATGCCCATGGTATGGAGCGGAGATGAGCGTGTGTCCACCCACGAGGATCGACCGAGGTCCAACTCGAACATCATGATCCGGTAAGGTGCAGCTGGGAGACTGCTTCGCACCAGGAACGCGACCTGGACCAGGGGCCTCTCCGAACCTTCCTGCTGGGTAAGGTGCCAAACAGGCGACCCGTAAGAGTCCTCAAGCGCTTTCGTGTACCAGACCTCCGTTCTGGGATCACCTTCCGCCAACCCATTCCGGTCGGCCTCGATCTCGACCGCTGTTCGTTCAATGGCATCGGTGACCCCTTCAGGTAATTCATCCTTGGTACTCTTCAGCACTTGCATGGCTATATCCGTTCGCGAACGCTTGGCCACCACCATGTCACCATTCTCATCTGCCAGGCGAATGGCCACCAATGATGCTGTCGACGCGAACAGGGAGGACCAGCGTTCACGCAGGAACACTGTGTCGGTCATGGCCCGTGCATCCAGCGCGGTACATTCCTCCATAAGGTCCTGTTCGCGCTGTTGCATCATTCCGTCGAGCCGCACGTGCAGCATCTGCTGGTTGCGCTCAAGGACCAGTTCGGCAACCTTCAATTGGCGCTCGCGCAACAGGACGGAGGACCAGATGATATAACCCACCGCGAAGAGAAGTACCAGGACGATACCCGTCAAGAGCCATCGCCGATCGCGTCGATCCCTCTTCACTGACATTCGGCAGATTCGATCATGGTCCGTGTGATCTCCACATTCACATCACCGCTTTTGATCTGCTCGGTGCTCACCTTTTCCGGAATGAAATAGAATCCGTTCACCTTGCCGTTCAATGTTTGCCCGACCTTGATACACGTGTCCGCGAATAGTGATTCCACGGTCCTGCCTTGGTAGTACAGATCGATCACCAACTCCATCCGCTTATCCTCGATCGCCTTGTTCTCCAAGCGAAGCAGGAGCTCGGTTGGCTTTGCCGGAACATGCTTCCAGCGATAGGCAATGTCCACACCATCCTGTTGTCCTTTGTAAAGGAACTGAGGGCCACTGCATCCGCAAAGAAGGAATAGAACGAGGACATGAAGGAGTTGTTTCATGGGTTTATCCGGTTCAATATCTCGATGGCCCGTTCCAGGTCCGCATCATTGACGTCCCGATGCAGCACCAAGCGCACGGACCTTGGTCCCAATGCCACGGAAACCACTCCTGCTTCGCGCAAGCGTTCAACGAATCGATCAGCAGGTAGTCCAACGGCTAGAGTGAGGATCACGATGTTCGTCACCACCGGGGCCACGTGCTCAACATGATCCAGTGCATTCAATGCGACCTCCAACCGTTTGGCGCGTTGATGATCGTCCGCCAACGCTTCCATGTGATGATCCAGTGCATGTTGGCAAGCGGCCGCGAGGATACCGACCTGACGCATACCGCCACCCAACCTCTTTCTCACACGACGTGCTTCAGAGATCAGCGCATGGCTCCCCACCAGCACGGAACCGGCGGGCGCCCCGAGTCCTTTGCTCAGACAAATGGATACGGTATCGAACAACACACCCCAATCATCCGGTCGTTCACCGGTCACGTGCAAGGCATTGAATATCCGGGCGCCGTCCATATGCATGGCAAGACCATGCCGGTCGCACACGGTGCGGATGCGCTTCACTTCGCTCAGGTCCCACACCGCACCGCCGCCCCGATTGCAGCTGTTCTCGATGCTTACGAGGCTGGTCCTGGCCAGCCAAAGGGCGGGAGGGTCATGGATCCCTTCACTCACCTGTTCCGCCGTGAAGCGCCCACGGTCCCCTTGGATGAGTTTCACGGAACAGCCACTGGTGGCCATGGTGCCTCCACCTTCGTAGCGATAGATATGGGCTCCTTCATCGCAGATCACTTCATCACCCGGCCGTGTCAGGACCTTGATCGCGATCTGGTTCGTCATCGTACCGCTGGGGCAGAACAATCCGGCTTCATGGCCGAACAGCTTTGCCAACCTTTCCTCCAGGGCGTTCGCGGTAGGGTCCTCTCCGAACACGTCGTCGCCGAGCCGGGCGTTCACCATGGCATCCAGCATCGCAGCCGTGGGCCGGGTAACCGTATCGGAGCGAAGGTCAATGAGCTGCATGGGAGGCAGGTTCAGGCCTGGAAGGAGGCCCAAGATAGGACGTCACCGGATGCCTCCCGAAGGGGCTAATGCAAGTGCTTGTGAAGCTCGATCAGCAGCGGGAGCTCCTCCTTGTTCACACCATGGAACGCGCTGGCCACCTTATCCGCTGCACGATAGATCAATTCCTTGCGCTCGGGGTCCAGGTCCGTCTTGTGCCTTGCCATGTACGCAATGAAGGAATCGAACGCACCTTCCACGGAAGCACCCCGGTCCGCGAGTACATCGAATTCGAATTCGGTAATGAACGCCTGGTCCGTGCCGAAATGATCGGTCGTCGCTTCCTGAGGGACCAGTTCCTCCGACACCACTCGTTTCAGGGTGGCGACCTCCTTGCTGGTGATCCTGCCATCGACCGCAGCAATGGCATAGAGCAGTCTTCCGAGCTCCTTGTAGAACAGTTGTGCTTCCATGATGCGATAAAGTTCCTGAAGTTACGCTCCTGAACGATTGACATTGGTCACTTTCTCCTGCTCACCAACAATCCGTCGCGCAGAGGTAGGAGCAGGTTCTCCACCCGTTCATCCTTCGATACTTTCAATGCATATGCCGCCAGGCCCCGTGTTTCCGCATCCTGCTCCTCCTTTGGCGCCAGCACCTTCCCGCTCCAGAGGACATTGTCAGCTATGATGGTGCCGCCAGGTCTCATGCGGTCCACGACGAGGTCGAAATAGGTGCTGTAATTCTGTTTGTCCGCGTCAATGAAAACGAGGTCGAACGTGCCTTCTATCCTCGGGATCACCTCCAGCGCCGAGGCCAGATGTTGGTGGACACGACCATGCATGCCGGCCTTCCTGACATGGCGATCCACCATCCCTGCCAAGGCTGTATTGATGTCGATGGTATGAAGCACCCCGTCATCGGCCATGCCCTCTGTCATGCACAAGGCACTATACCCGGTATAAGTTCCGATGTCGAGGACCAGACGAGGCCTCAGCAAATGGCTCATCAGTGCAAGGAACCGCCCTTGAAGATGACCGCTGAGCATTTGGGGGAGTTCGATCTTACTCCTGGTCTCTTCGGCCAACTCCCTCAAATGGTCAGGTTCAGGCTCAGAAAAGCGCTCTGCGTATCGTTCCAGTGCGGTATCAATGAACTGCATATGCCGAAGGTAATCGGTGCGCAGGAAGGATGTTCCAATGG
>JAHEFL010000136.1:0-4818 GCA_024640205.1 Flavobacteriales bacterium
CGGCATAGGTGTCGGTAGGGGTGCAGATGGCGGCGGTGGTGCGACCGTGGAGGCAGGCCTGGGCGAACCGCTTCCGCCAATATTCAAAGCAATGCCACCGAAGAACCCGAACTGGTAGAGTGACGAATAAGTGGAAACACCGGCCCCGGCACCTCCGGTCCCAAAATAGAAGCCCCCGCCTACCCCTTGCACGGCGGAAAGCACTTGAGCACCAAGACGAATGCCGATCCTGTCGTTCGGTGTGATCAACAGGCCCAGTCGACCACCAATGCCCAGCTTGGTGCTGTTGGCAGCATCGCTATTGAATATCGCGGCACCTACCAGCAGGCCCCCGAACCCTTTGATCCGGTCGTTCCCGGCATATTGCATACCACCCAGCATCACATAGCTCACGTTCACATCGGTGGATACGTCGTTGAAGGCACCCAGGAGCCTACCCGTGGTGTTCTGCTGTTGGTAATAGATCTCCAAGGCCGTACGCGGCCGGAACTCGAACTCCAATCCAACCCCGAAGTGTCCTGCTTCGTCGATCTTGGCCTGGTTGTATCCCACGTAACCGGAAAAGTTGAACTTGTCCGCGAACGTATACCCGCCGTACAGGTTCAGTCGGACGGGTTGGTCCTGGGCATTGGCCGTGAACGCCCATCCTGCGAGCGCCATGATCAGCGCCCAACGATCATTCAGTGTCACTTTGTTCATGGTCCTCAGGAGGTTGATGCGAGGGAAATATAGGGGAATCCTTGGGCCTGCCGGGGGACAAGCATCACGGATCGGTGTGATCGTTCGTTCGTGCTGCCTTCACATGACCACCCATGATATCCAACGCCTGGGCCGGCCAGCAGGTGTAAGCCTTGTCTTTCTCCTTGACAGCCCAAGGGCTAAAAAGCATAGCCGACCTTGATCCCGAAACGATATCCGAAGCTGTTGCTGTTCGAGGTGCTCGTTCCTGTGCTGGACACGTCTATGCTCACCGGCACCACATCGCGACCGATCAATTCCTCCAAGGCCTGGGAAAGGTCATCGGCCAGAGCTCCTTCGCCGTTCAGGTCGGCCTTCACCTTGAGCGTATACACGGAGAAACGTGGAGCGAAGAAGATCGCATCGAATACCAATCGGTCCTTGAATGCCAGCCATTGATAGCCCACGGATGGGCCGATACCGTACTCGAAAAGATCGATCCGCAGGTCAGCGTTCACACTTCCACTGGCATCGGTCCCGGACCCCGTAGCCGAAGCCATTGCCTCGAACCACGTATCGCTGTATCGCAGGTACGCCCCCACGTACAAGCCTCGTGGCGCCGGACGCGGGTCGCTTGATTCCACGAACCATTTCACCTCTGGCGTGAAATAGTATCCGGCCAGGGTCCGGTCCGAAGAGATCTCCAACTCTTCCGTATTCAGGTTGAACAGCGAGGTCGGAGTGCTGGGGATCATGAAGCTTGCGGTCATCGCCACGCTCAGATCCGGGTTCAACACACGCTCGTAGTTGAGCGAAAGAACACTGAACAAACCGGAGGTGATCCCGATCTTGGCGAGGTTCTTTCGGGGGATATAACCGATGCTGTCGCTGGACACCTGTCCGACCAGGGTCCCTGGAACGGAGATCAACAGCAAAAGGGCGGCGAGGGTGTTCCTGTTCAGCACGAGTTCCTGGATTGCGGGATCGCTAAGGTCGCGAACGTGCGGAACATTTCATTCCCGGTCCGATTCCTGAGCCGAAGCTCGTACCCGTTATTTCTCAACCTCGAACTTGCCCAGTTTCAACTTCACCTTCCGGTCCTCGGCTTCCTGATCGGACTCTGCCTTCAGTTCCTCCTCGGTGGCCAGGTTGAGCCGCTTGCGGGTCTCGAACCACAACTTCTTCCCCAAGAACATAAGGCTCTCCCCGGTGTTGCTGGTCTCGGTGGTTTTGGCAGCTGGTGTAGTGGTTGGTGGGGGCGACGTTTTTGGTGCGGGGTCCTGCGCTGCTATGTGCACCGAACAGAACAGCACCAGTACTACGAAAGGCCATCGCATACCCATGATCGATGCCCCGAAAATAGGTCCGGACACTGCGCCACTGCGTATAATTGGACGAGCGGCCTGCTACAGGGATGAAAGCTATGCCCAAGCTTCCCACCTTTGACGCGCCATGGCCGATGCCTGCCCCAATTGCGATCAGGAGTTGCTCGAAGAGCATGCGTTCTGCCCGAGCTGCGGCCAAGCCGTGATCGTGGAGGACTCGGTCCGGTCGTTCCTCTCCCATTTCCTCAGTGACTACTTCGCGTTCGATTCCAAGATCGGCCGCAGCATGCGACCGCTGGTGCTGAAGCCCGGCTTCCTCACCAACGAGTTCGCCATAGGGCGCCGGGTGCGCTACATACCGCCATTGCGGATGTTCATCTTCCTCTCGCTGTTCTTCTTCGTGGTGCTTGGCTTCACGAGCGGGTCGGGCGCGGTGATGGACCCGGACCGCTTGCAGGAACAGGTGTTCTGGGATCGCTTCTTCGGCTCGGTGCTGCCCAAAATGGTCTTCCTCTTCATGCCCTGCCTGGCCGGTATCATCCACCTGTTCTACCACCGCAAGGGACCCTTCCTCATCGCCTTCGTGGCCAGCATGCATTTCCACGCTTTCGTGTTCCTGGTCTTCGGCGTGTACGGTATCATCTCCAAACTCTTCCAGCTCGGCGGTGCCATCGCCGTGAACCAGTGGCTCATCTCCGCGCTGTGCGCCTACACCTTGTTCTACCTGTGGCGCTCCCTGCAGGTCATCTTCAAGGAACCACCTTGGATGAACACGGTGAAATTTCTGGGGGCGGTGGTGGTGTACCTGATGCTGCTGGTGGCGGCTTCGGTGCTTACCGTATACCTGCTCTCGTAGCTTGAGTCGAAGATCTTTCACCCCATCCGGGCATCGCGCGGGGTGGCGGCGTACAGTGCGAACAGCGAGAGCACCGCTATGAGCAGGCCGAGGAACTCGCGCACCACCTCGATGTGCGGTTCGGTGGCCTTCATTTCGGAGGTGATGCTGGGCATGCCTGCGTGGTACCAATCCACCATGCCTGGCAACATGGTACACGTCCAGATGAAGTAAGCGAGGCAGAGGTAACCTACGATGCGGCGGTCAGCCCGACCGAAGGCGGCGAAGGCGAACAGCACCGCCGTGGCCGCATAGGCCGTCACCCAGATGAGCGGGTCCGGATCATTGACGTTCAGGTAGGCGAAGGCCCCGAAGACCAGGGCGAGCAACAGGAAGACGATCTTTCTCATGGCGCTTATACCAATTCGCAATATGGGGTCATCCCATCTGCTTGCTCTTTTTCCACATCACTTCTCCGAAGCGTCCGACCCGTAACTCCGGCCACGCAACGGACCCATCGGATCGTCCTGCGTAAAAATAGCGGCGCATCTTTGGTCGTCCCCTTAATGCGAAGTGGTATTAGAATTCAATGCGGTAACTGATGTTGGGGATGAGGCCGAGCTGGTATTTGGTGACGACCTCCCCTTTCCGCTGATCATAATAGCGGTAGGCCTCGTTCTGTGCGTTGGTGGCGTTCAGCAGGTCCAGGGACCACATGCCCGTGTGGCTTTTGCGCTCCCGCTTCAGGTACACCCGGATGTCCAGTCGCTGGAAGGTGGCATTTTGCGCTTCGTACGGACGATCCAGGTCGGGTATGTTGTCCACGTATGGTGTGTAACGTTGTCCGCCCGTCACGTTAACGCGAGCGGTCACTCCCCAGGTCCTCTTCAGCCCTTCCAACTGCTTCTCGAACTCCCGACCCAGCACCAGGTTGCCCATCGCCCCCACATCCCACCGGCTGCTATGCGTGGTGCCCTCCCTGTCCGTGTAGGTGGCATCCAGCACGGTGCCGTTCACCTGGTAAAAGAAGCCGCGGTGGAAACGATGGTCGAGACCCAGCTCGAAGCCTTGGTTCGTGGCCGTTCCCCGGTCGGTCAATTGCCAGAGGTACTGGTCATCCCAGGCATTGACCACGCTCACCTCGGCAAAGGATGCCGAACCGAATATCCCGAACTCCCCCACCGGAACGTTGGACAGTTCCTGGATGTAAGCTTCCGCGTGCAGCTGCAAATGGGGCTTGAACGCATGGTGATAGGATAATACCAGGTCCCGCGACACTGAGAAGCCGAGCTGCCTGTTGTTGAGGTAACTTCCTTCCGGACCCAACGTGAAGAGTTGGATCTGCGGCAATTGACCGCGCTGGCCAGCTGACACGGTGATCGTGCGCCCGCTGCGAACGTCCCATTGCAAGGATGCTCTTGGCTCCAGCACCGATGAACCGTTGTAGTGGTAGTATGAATAACCCAGACCGATCTCCGCCCGCAAGGCCTCTGTGATGCCATAGGCCCCATGCACGTAAGGCCGAAGCAACCAGGTGTCCACCCGGTCGTTCAGCACCACTTGCTTATCCACCAGCCGATGCATGGCGTTGCCCCCGATGCCATAGCTCAGCCGTGTACCGACCACACCTTTCAGTTCGCTTACGAAACTGGCTTTTTGTTCGTACAACTTCGTCGTGACCGTATAGGCCGGGAAGCGCCGCTCGGCAGGGAATTCCTCCGCCCTTTCCTGGTCGTTCGCAGATACCACGACCGTGGTGTTCCAGGCCATCCTTTCCCCCACCGGCATCCTCAGCGTTGCTCCGATGGCTCCGACGTTCGCCGTGTATTCAATGTTGCGATCATCCTTGTCGAACTCCCATTCCGTGCTGTCCTTCGCCGTGAATGTGTTGCTGCTGGTGCCCCCCATGCCGAAGAGGGATAGCGTGGTCCTGCCGATGGGCAACGACACGTTGAAGGACAGGTCCTGGAAGGTGATGTC
>JAHEFL010000136.1:4828-5890 GCA_024640205.1 Flavobacteriales bacterium
GGTAGTTCACGAGGTAGGAGGACCGCGTCCCTTCCTTGAAAGGACCTTCCGCACTGAGGTCGATGCCCAGCAAACCGGCCTGGCCGGTGAAGGCGTGGCGCGCATTGGTCCCTGGCCGCAAGCGCAAGTCCATGATGCCTCCCAGCGCATTGCCATACGGTGCGGTGAGACCTCCCATCAGCAGGCGCGAGGTACCGAGCATCTGTGCGCTCAGGATGGTGGTACCTCCGCCGCTCAAGGTCGGCAGGTCGCTGGCTGTACCCGCGTTGGTGAGGTGGTTCGGGTTCACGATCTCCGCGCCTTCCAGCATCCAGCTATTGCTCGCAGGTCCGTTGCCGCGCACGTTGAAATGGTTCGCCTGGTCATTGGTGGAGGCCACGCCGGCATAGCTCAGGGCCAGCCGGGCGGGATCGAAGAAGGTGGCCGGATAGCGCAGGCTCTGTTCCACCGTGAGGGTATGAAAACTCATGGGGTTCAAGCGCGACGGAACGACACCCTGCACCTCCACTTCGCCCAATTCCTTCGCCCTGCGCTGCAGTGCTACCTGTACCATCTCCTCCTTCCCCAGACGTACCCATACCTCGGCGATCTCCAGGGACGCATAGCCCAGATAGGACACCCGCAGGCGATGGATGCCGGTGGGCAGCGCTACGAAACGGAACACCCCGAGCGTGTCGGTGGTGGTGCCATACGTTGTATCCGACACGAACACCTGCACCGCAGCACCCGGCAAGGGGGCCTCGGTGGTGGCATCGAACACCGATCCGCTGAGCGTGGAGGTGGTCTGTGCGAGAAGCGCTCCTCCAATGAGGAGGAACAGCGATGCGATGATCAGGTGGCGGACGGGTAGGGAATGCACAGCGCGAACCTATCGCCCTCCGCGCTAATTCACGCTCGCAAGCCCATGAACTATCCCAAGGTCAGGTGTTCACAAGAAAGCACTCGCCGATCAGTTCACCGATACCTCGGCAAAGCCGACCGGTGCATCCTCCTCGATCTCTGCGATGGTCGGTTTCTGGATCTTGTACTTGATCTTGGTCATGATCAGGTACATCACCGGCA
>JAHEFL010000137.1 GCA_024640205.1 Flavobacteriales bacterium
TCCCGATGTATCTCGGATACAACGAGCAGATCAGCAATCCGCAATTCGACCCGCTCAACCCGGACATTGAATGGGATGACGCCACGAGGGCCCTTACACCGGAGGAACGAAAACAGCGTCTTAAGGAATCCCGGACGTATGAACGGCGACGAAGCATCAACTTCACCAATGTCCGACTGGACCGTGCCCAGGGTAAGAAGGACCATTTCTGGGACGTGGAGAACCTGACCATGTCGTATTCCTATTCCGACCGGGAATACTTCGATGTCAACACGGCCTATGAGAACACCCGCACCTACCGTGGCTCACTGGGTTACCTGCACAGCCCGCGTCCCCGTCCTGTAGAGCCGTTCAAGGACATCGGCTTCATTAGCACCAGCAAATGGCTGAAGCTTATCAAGGACTTCAATTTCAACGTGGGCTTCAAGCAGGTGAGCATGCGCACCTCCGTGGACCGCATGTACCTGGAACGCTTGATACGACCGAACCCGGACATCGAATCATTACCCCAGCGACCGACCTACAACAAGCATTTCAACTGGGATAGCCAGTATGGTTTCCGATATGAACTCACGCGTTCCTTGAAACTGGATTTCAACGCGAACAACCTGGCCTTCATCGGCGAGACACCGGGGCGCGTGAACACGGGGGACAAGGAGGGTTATTCCATGTGGGGCGACAGTGTGATGAGCAGCCTGCAGAACTGGGGTGAGGTGACACGCTATGACCATGTGATCAACCTGACCTATACGCTTCCGCTGGACAAATTCCCCTTGACGGACTGGATCACGACGAACACCTCATATACCGCGGGATATCAGTGGGACCGCTCGCCTCTTTTACAGGATACCCTGGGGAACACGGTACAGAACTCCCAGAACATCTCGGTGAACGGCCAGCTGAATTTCGTGAGCCTGTACAACAAGTCGAAGTATCTGAAAAAGATCAACGATAAGAGCAAGGGTAGGGGGGGAGCCCGAGCAAGTACCCCGCAACGGGCCGGTCAACCGAAGCCCGATCCATCGTCGCCGGAGGACAAGGCCAAGATCGATCCTTTGGAAGGTTTGGCGCGTATCCTGATGGTCATCCGCACCGGCACCATCACCTATTCCCAGAACTCGGGAACGCTTTTACCGGGTTACGGGGGCAAGACCAATGTGCTGGGCATGGACCCGGGCTTCGGAGCACCGGGTTGGGGCTTTATCACCGGCCAACAGAATTATAACCTGAGTGGTGACCTGGTGCGTGATTTTGCCAGTACCGCGGCGGATAATGGCTGGCTCGTTCAGTCTTCATCGATCTTCAATCCGTACGTCACCACCCGTTCGGAGACCATCAATGCCCGCCTATCCCTCGAGCCTTTCCGGGGCTTCCGTGTGGAACTGCTCGGTAACCGCACAAAGGCCCTGAACAATAGTTCATTCTTCCGTTGGAGCGATGAAGAGATGGACTACGTGAACGACAGCCCAAGGGAGTATGGCAGCTACAGCGTGAGCATATTCACCTGGCCCACGGCCTTTTCCACCGATGACGAGAATTTCGTGAACACCTTCTTCCAGGACCTGATCGCCAACCAACCGGTGATCAGTGAGAGACTGGGCTCAGGCGTTGATGGATCCGTGTTGGACCCGGAGACCGGTTTCTACACAGGTTTCGGATCTACGAACCAGGATGTGGTGATCCCGTCCTTCCTTGCGGCATACACCGGAAAGAGCCCGGACAAGGTGACCTTGAACCCCTTCAGCCTTGTGCCAGCACCGAACTGGGACATCACCTATGATGGACTGACCAAGCTTGCATTCATTGGAAAGCATTTCCGGACTCTTACCGTGAAGAACAGCTACCGATCCACCTTCAACATCGCCAATTTCCAGACGAACCTGCTCTATATACCGGGCCAGAACGTCACGGATGCCGCCGGCAACTACATCCCCTCACGCCAGATATCGGTGGTGGCCATACAGGAGGTGATGCGCCCCTTGCTCGGCTTTGATGCCACTTTGAACAATAGTCTGCTCATCAAGTTGGAGTACAACCGCGATCGCAGCTTGAACCTGAGCCTGACGAACTATCAGGTGACCGAGGTACGGGGTAAGGAGTATGTGTTCGGTACGGGTTATCGTTTCAAGAACGTGAAGTTCCCCTTTGCTATCGGCGGCATACCGCCGAAGAGCGACCTGAACCTGCGGGTGGACCTCACCTTGCGCGACAATGCGACCGTGATCCGCAAGATCGAGGAGCTGCAGAACCAGGTCACCGCCGGGCAGAATATCCTGTCCATCAAGCTCTCTGCGGATTACGTGATCAACCAACGCTTGAACGTACGGGGCTTCTATGAGCGGGTCGTGAACACACCGGTCATATCCACATCCTATCCATCGGCCAACACCAACATCGGGATCAGCCTGCGATTCACCCTGGCACAGTAAATTTCTCTTGTATCGCCTGAAGGCGTGGTCGATCCCCGGCAAGGCCTAAATTCGTCCTCCACCTTCGAACGAAGGCATATTCACGATACGGTCCTCGGACCAATACGCCAGTGCAATGAACATACCTGCAGAACTGAAATACACGAAGGATCATGAGTGGGTCCGGGTTGAAGGGGACGAAGTCGTGGTGGGCATCACCGATTTTGCACAAGGAGAGTTGGGAGATATTGTCTTCATAGACATCGGCACGGAAGGACAGGAGTTGGACCACGAAGCAGTGTTCGGCACCGTGGAAGCCGTGAAAACGGTGAGTGACCTGTTCATGCCGGTATCAGGTACCGTGAAGGAGGTGAACCCGGGACTGGCCGATGACCCTGCTTCCGTGAATACCGACCCGTATGGAAAAGGTTGGATGGTGCGGCTGGCCGTGAAGGACCAGGGCCAGTTGGACTCCCTGCTCACGGCAGCCCAGTACGGCGAGCTCGTAGGCGCGTAGTAGGTGATGCTGCCTGGACGGTGGTGGTCCGCATTGTTGTGGGCCCTGTTCATTCTGGTCCTGTGTCTTCTGCCTGGTCCGGCAATTCCATCGTGGGAATGGGCCGACATGATCAGCCTGGACAAATCCGTGCATGCCTTCCTTTTCGCCGTGCTGTTCGTGCTGGTCGCGCGTGCATTGGATGAGCAATACCGGCCTGGTGGAATTCGTTCGAACACCATGGCAGTGGCCTTTGCGATCACATTGGGCTACGGTGCTCTCACCGAATGGATGCAGCAGATACCAGCGCTGGGGAGGCGGGGTGATCTCCTGGATCTGCTGGCCAATGGGTTGGGTGCCTTCCTCGGACTGGTGTATTTCCGGATGAAAAGGGCGACGGGTCTGCGCGCGATGAACGAAAAGGATGGCTAATTTTGAACCTTGCCGTACCAGAGGTGTACGGTATTGAAACAAGACAACATGGAGAACCGGAAGAACCCCGAAGCGGACCTGGAGAAGCGGAAGTTCAGCTTCACGCTCATCGGTCTGCTCACCGCATTGGCCCTCACCCTGGTTGCCTTTGAGTGGACCGCCTTTGAAAAGAGCCTGGGTGAACTGGGCAAGTTGGAGTTGGATCTCCTGGAAGAGGAAGTGATCCCACCGAGTGCCACACCGCCGCCGCCACCGCCGCCGCCCCCTGCGCCTACGACCGTCTTGGAGATCGTGGATGATGAGGAGGAGATCGAGGAAGTGGAGCAGGTGGATATGGAGATCAAGGAGGACACCAAGATCGAGATCGTGGTGCGCGAGGAAGTGGTGGAGGAGGAGCAGATCTTCCTCATTGTGGAGGAGATGCCGTCCTTCCCTGGCGGCGAGGCGGAATTGTTCAAGTACTTGGGGAAGAACACGAAGTACCCGGAAATGGCATCCGCTGCTGGTATCAGCGGAGTGGTGCACGTGACCTTCGTGGTGGACAAGGATGGAAAGATCAAGGATGTGAAGGTGTTGCGCGGGATCGGTGGCGGATGCGATGAGGAAGCCATCCGCGTGGTGAAGAACATGCCCACCTGGAAGCCTGGGAAGCAGCGCGGAAAATCGGTATCGGTGCAATACAACCTACCGGTCCGCTTTACGCTGCGATAAGCACGTAGCGTTGGAACAAATGAAGAAGCCCCTGAGCGGGGCTTTTTCATTTCCCATGGGCCTGCTCACTCCCGATATCTTTGGACCATGCCTGTAGCAGCTCGTAAGAAGCCCAGCCGTATCCCGGATGCACGGACCACCCCGACCATCGACCAGGTGGGCATCGAAGAGCGCGTGGCCCGCATCAAGGCCCGTAGCATCAAGAAGGAAACGAAGGTGCAGGGCATGAAGCTGGCCTTGAGCATGATCGACCTCACCACACTGGAGGGGGCGGACACACCGCATAAGGTGCAGCAACTTTGCTACAAGGGGATGCATCTGCACGACAGCCTGCCCGGACTACCCACCGTGGCCGCGATCTGTGTGTACCCCACCATGGTGAAGGTGGCGAAGAAGGCCTTGGGCAACAGCGGCGTCAAGGTCGCCTCCGTGTCCACGGCCTTCCCCAGTGGCCAGGCACCGAAAGCGGTGAAGATCGCTGACACCAAATACGCCGTCAGGGAAGGCGCGGACGAGATCGACATGGTGATCAGTCGGGGTCACTTCCACAGCGGTGAATACGATTTCGTGTTCGACGAGATCGCGGCCATCAAGGAAGCCTGTGGCGATGCACGCCTGAAGGTGATCCTGGAAACGGGCGAGCTCGGCACCTACGACAAGGTCCGGTTGGCCAGCGACATCGCCATTGCGGCCGGGGCGGATTTCATTAAGACGAGCACGGGCAAGATCAGTCCGGCCGCCACCATGGAAGTGACGCTGGTGATGTTGCACGCGATCCGCGACCATTACATGAGGACCGGTGAAATGATCGCCATGAAGCCGGCCGGTGGTATCCGCACCAGTAAACAGGCCCTGCACTATTTGATGATGGTGAAGGAGGAGATCGGCCCCGAATGGCTCGACCCGCACTGGTTCCGCTTCGGCGCCAGCAGTTTGGCGAACGACATCCTGATGCAATTGCAGAAGGAGGCCGACGGCCATTACCAGAGCGCGGATTACTTCAGCATCGACTGAAGGCTACCGTTGCGTGATATCACCTGAACAGGGCCTTCGGGCAAGGCTTGTTCAATGTTGTTCCCGTCGCGTTCCATAATTTACGGGAGATGATCATCGACATTCATACCCATATCAACAACTATCACGAGGACCGCGTCAAGTCGCTGGAGCAATGCCTGGACTCCCTGGTCGAGGCCATGCAGGAGAACAAGGTCGATTATGCGCTCGTGTTGACCTCGTACAAGGTGAACGAGAACCGCCCGAGCACCAAGCGTGTGGTCGAGGCGATCTCCGGAAGGAAGAACCTGGGCGTGGTTGCCGGCATCAGCTACCTCCATTACGACCACAACGACCTGCGCGAGATAGGCGACTACCTGCGCTCTGGACTCATCAAGGGCCTCAAGCTCTATCCTGGGTACGAGCCCTTCTATCCGAGTGATACCCGTATGCGGGTGATCTATGAGATGGCCACCGAGTTCGATGTGCCGGTGATGTTCCACTCCGGCGATACCTATGCGCCAACGGGCCGCATCAAGTATTCGCACCCGATACATATCGATGATGTGGCCGTGGACCACCCGAACATGAAGATCGTGATCTGCCATGTGGGCAATCCTTGGATCAAGGATTGCATGGAGGTGGTGTACAAGAACAACAATGTCTACGCTGATTTTTCCGGCCTGGTGCTCGGCGACTTCTCCGACAAGTTCGAGAAGTTCATGAAGGGTGAATTGGAGAACATGATCACCTACGCTGGCAACCCGCGTTACCTGCTCTACGGTACGGACTGGCCGATCTCCAACATGAGGTCATACCTCAACTTCATCCAACAACTGGACCTGCCGG
>JAHEFL010000138.1 GCA_024640205.1 Flavobacteriales bacterium
ATCAAATCGGAACAGATGTTCACCCTGGGTGAGCCAGATCCCCCCGCGTTGGTCCATGAACAATCGATCCTGGTTACCCGTCAATAGGTGTGGATACTTCCACACCTCCAGTGCCCCGTCCTTGATCCGGTATAGGTTGTATTTGGTATCCTTTCCCATACTAATGCTAACGATCCAGGTCCCGTTCGCACCATCATCCATGGACGCGCTAACCTGGCCCTCAAGTCCGTGTGCAGAGCCGAAACGGATCACTGTACGGTCGTCCATCCGGTATAGCGAGCCCGCCGTCCCGAACCAAAGGGCCCCATCAGAAGATCCGTTTATCGATGTTACACGGCTACCGATCCCTTGTGCGGTGGAATACCGATAGGCGGTATCACCCTGTAATAGCACTGCCCCTTTGCCCCCCATCTCATTCTGGGCCCATATCCGGCCGTACCTGTCCTTAAAAAGCAGCAATAGCTCCCCCAGATCCTTTTCATAGTCGATGAAGTGCTTCCCATCGAACTGCACCAGACCCCGGTCTTCTCCTGTCAACCAGATACTACCGGTTCCGTCTATCCTTAAGGAGAAACAGGTGGCGAAGGGAAGACCTTGGGCTTTGCCATAGGTGAAGAAGTTCATGCCATCGTAGCGCACAAGTCCCGCTTTGGTGGCCAGCCAGACATTGCCCATGGGATCCTGTGCCATATCGGACACACTACCGGAAGGAAGGCCTTGACGGGCACCGATCCGCTGCACGTTCAGAAATCCCTCTTCTGTGAAAACGCCAGGCGAAGCCGGGGTACGTATGGGCACTCCCACTGGGATCGTGTCAGGGTGCAGGGCGATCGCTTCGGGTGGTAAAAGGTCCTTGCGTAAGGTGGTATCTCCGTGGAATCCCGGTTCCGTTCGGATCAGTTCAAATCGTAATTCCTCCGCGTAGGTTTCTTCCTTCAATACCGGCAGCTTGACAGGCTTGGGCTGCACGCAGGGGGTGCGCACCACCTTCGCGGTGCTCCAGGATGTTCGCCTTGGACTCCCCATGCGTATCGCTTCAATATGCTGGAGGAGCGCCGCTTCCTTGTGCCCCTCCTCGCCGGATGAACGGATGGAACCAATGGCCTCCTGCAGGAACGCGATGGCTTCCTCCTTCCGCTTGTGCGTGCGCCATACCTCATTCCCTGCATGGATCAGCGCGTTGATCCGATCCTTTTGCTCTCCACGTTCGCCATGGAACCGGGCCACCTGCTTAAGGAATAGCATGTGTTCCTCCGGATCGTCCTCCAACAGGGGGGCGTATTTGGAGAACACGAAGCGATCAAAAGGGCCTTCGAACGTGATCTTCATGTCCGTCCCAGGGTCTGCCTGGAGAATGTACTCCGCCGCGTTCCGGAAGTATGCTTCGGAACCGTCCCCCTGGCCGTATCTCCCCAGAAATGCATTTCCTATCGCCACGAACCTCGGCATCTTCAGGCGTTCGCCCAGCGTCACCAGCTCCTCGAAAAAGGGGGTCCCATTCACCGGGGACTTGCGACAGTAGGCCTCCAAAAGTCCCTTGCTGAGCAGTACGTTGGCTTGGCGTTCAGGATCATTATCGTTAGCGAACTCCTCGGCGTAGTCGGTGAACAGAACGGTCAATACCGAGCGGTTGGAATTCACGATGGTGAGCTCCTGCCATGCTTTCGTTCGCTCCACCGGATCGATCGAATGATCCTCCCAAACTGTCTGGAGGCTGTCCGGGTCCACCTGGGGTTGTGCCTGGGCCGGTCGACCCATGACCAGCACGATCGCGGCGCAGAGCACCACCACCACATACCGCAAGCACTGATCTGACCGGGTCCTTCCTTTCATCCTTGAGGTCACTGATACGACCGCGCGGCTGTTCAGCGGAAGAAATCAAAGGGCGCAATAGGCCTCATAATAAGCCGTCAGTCCGACGATCTCGTTCGCCGGTTATGAAATACCGCCCTGTGCACAAGATAGATCGATCTCTTTTTAACGTTCACGTGTATCGACCGACCCCTGATACCAAAGCGGATCGTCACCGGGTGATTGCACTTCAGAGGATATCGGATCCGCGATGGTGCTCCGACCCATTTCCGCTACAACAGGTTCCTCTATCCTATATGGTCTCCTATGCTCCTCCAGAGCTCTGCTCCACGAAATACATCTCCATCTCCCCCTTCCCCTTCGCTTGCACTTTTCCGCGTGAGGTAAAGGCAATACCGGGTTCATCCTTCACCCTTTCATAGGTGGCCTCGCTGATGTTCACGTGCCCAGCCTCGCCACTGCTCTCCATGCGGCTGGCCGTGTTCACGGTATCCCCCCAGATGTCGTAGCTGAACTTCTTCACGCCCACGATACCAGCAACCACCGGCCCCGTGTGGATGCCGATGCGGATCTCGAAAAAGGGGAGGTCGTTGGCGATCTTCCTGGCCTTGCCCTCCTCTATGAAATCCCGCATTTTGAACGCGCTCCTGATCGCATCCATGGCGTGCGAACTGTTCCGGGTGGGCAGGCCACCGGCCGCCATGTATGCATCCCCGATGGTCTTGATCTTCTCCAGGCCGTGTTCCTCACAGATGAGGTCGAAGGCGCTGAAGCACTCGTGCAGGTCCTTGACCAACTGCTTCGGGGTCACCCTTTCGCTGAGCGCGGTGAAGCCCTTGAAGTCAGTGAAAAGAACGGTGACCTGGTCGATATGCACGGCCTCCGCTTCACCCTTGGCTTTCAGTTCCTCCGCCACCTCCTCCGGCAGGATGTTCAGCAACAATTCCTCGCTGCGTTCCTTCTCCTTGGTGATGATGGCGTTCGTCTTTCTCGTGTACTGGTAGCGATTGTAAAGTCCACCCGCCAGCACCAGCAGAAGGACCCCGAAGGCGATGGTACCGTTCCGGATCGCCTTCTGTCTCTTGATCTCCAAAGCGTGCAACTCCTGGTCCTTTTCCAAGAGGGATATCTGCCCCTCCTTCTTCTCGATCTCATAGTGCAGGGTCTGGGCCTGGAGCTTCTTGTCCATTTCCGAATTGTACAGCGTTTCCCTGACCTCACCGTATTGGTTCAGGTACGTATAGGCCTGTTTGTAATCCGAAGCCTTGGAATAGCTGTCCGCCAGACCCTTGTACGCCACCTCCTGCTCATAAAGCACTTCCAACTCCACCGATAACACCCGGGCCCGATGGAAGGTGGCAATGGCCTCGGATATATCCCCTTTCTTCATGTACGTATCCGCGAGGCTCAGCAGGGATTGGGCCATTTCCAGCTTGGCGTCCATGGCCAGGGCGAGCTGGTAGGCCTCGGTCTGGTAACGGATGGCCTGGTCGTAGTCCTTGCGATAAGCGTAGACCGTGCCGATGCTCTTCAATGCGAAGGGCACGTTGCCCGTGACGGTACTGCGATAAGCATCCAGCGCCATCTCGAAATAGAACAGTGCCGAATCCGGGTTGAAGATCCGGACGGAATCTATCATCGTTGAATCCTGCATGAAGAGCTCACCGAGGTTGACCGCGGAGGTGCCGATCGCATCATGATCGCCCAGGGCCTGGCTCAGTGGCAGAGCACGCCTGAAATACGTGAGGGCCATTCCCCTGCTCGATTCCTTGGAGAGGTATACCGAACCGATGTTCACCAAAGCCGTCACCGTCCTCAAACTATCGTTGGTGGATTCCGCCGCGCGCAGCGATTCCAGGTAATAGTCCAGCGCCGCTTTATCATCACCTCCATTGAAGTGCACGGCGCCCAGGTTGTTCAGCATGTTCGACACGCCGTTCGCGTCACCGATCGCCTCGAAGGTCTCAAGGGCTTCCTTCCATTGTACCAGTGCATCGACCCAGTTGTTCTGGAAATAATACGTCATGCCGATGGCCTTGTAGGCATAGGCCAGGCCGCTCTTGTGCCCGCTCTTTTCAGCCAGCGCCTTCGCCTCCAGGGCCACCTTACGGGCCTCTTCCTGGTCGGTGCGGTAGTATTGGGCACTGAGTTCCAGCAAGGTCGACACGCGCGATGTATCCGGGAGGTCCGATCGCAGGACCGCCTTCAAACTATCGATCACCTCGTCCTGTCCGTAGGAGGACAGTCCCCAGGCGAGCAGGAGGACCACGGTCGACCACTTGCGCATCCGTCACAAGATAGGCGTCCGCAAGAAAAAAGCCGACCACCACAAGGGGTGATCGGCTCTTCTTTTCAGCTCGTTCCGTCTAGTCGATGACCACGGTATAGGATGCCATTGCTCCGTCCCGGAGTACCCGGATAACGTATAGGCCCGCTCCGAAGGGCGCGAGATCCAGCCCGATCGTTCGGTCGTCGTTCCGTTGCATGTGGACCGCACACTTCATTCCTACTGCATTGTATACCTCCACATAGGAGTTCTCCGCCTTCCCCTCGGCGAATTCCAGGAACACGTTGCCTGAGGACGGGTTCGGATACACCCGGATGTCCATGGCCTCCTCCATCGGCATATCCTCGAAGGTCTTCACACCCGGACTGCTGCACATGACGTTGGACTGGTTCGCAGGCACCGAACCGCTACTGCCATCGTTCTTGTTGCTGGACACCTGCCAGGTGAGCTGGCCGCCATCGGCGATGAACGGGGTCGCCATCGATCCTCCTCCGGCCAGGAAGAGCTCTGTTTGTTCGGAGGCGTCATGCACCGGGCCGGTGATCGAGTTGTTCGACCCTACAGGGACATAGACCGCCGTTTGGTTCTTGTTCTCGTATTCCCAATAGGCGATGTGCGTGTAACCGTTCGCATCGGGGACTTCCAGTGCCCAAGTGCACAGGAAACTGGGCTTCACCTGCTTTGTTCCTGGTCCAGCAGGGTTCACGTACAGGGTGCCATTCACCGAGGTGAACGCATAGTTCGTCGCACTGGCATTCACGATGATCTGGTAGATGCCCGCATTGCCCGTGTAGTTGGGGCTGGTGGTAAAGGATAGGGAGGTCACCACGGATGCGTCGTCACCGTTGATGAACCCGCCATACGTGGCAGTGAACGCGGGTAGTGGGTCGTTCTTGTTGATGACGTAGATCCCGGTGGTGGCCGTGGCGCTGACCTTCTGGACCACCAAGGTGGCATCCAGCGAGCCCACGTAATTCGCATCGTTCACAGCGATCTGTACAGCATAGGAACCTGCGTTCACCGGAAGCGTCGCACCGCCATTGTATGTAATGGTGTATGCAACACCGTCCGGAACAACGCTTACACCAACGGACAACGGAGCACCATTATAGGTCTGTGAAAGCGTACCAGGGGCGGTGGTGAACACAGCGGTCGCCTGTTCGATCACCAGTGTGGTATCCAGCGAGCCTACGTAGTTCGGATCGTCGACCGCGATGTGAACGGTATACGTTCCGGCATTCACAGGCAGGCTTGCGCCGCCATCATACGTTACGGTGAATGCAACGCCGGCCGGAACAACGGTTACGCCAAGGGATATCGGATCGCCGCTGAAGGTCTGTGTCAGCGTGGAAGGGTCGACGGAGAACACGGCGGTCCCTGGTTCGATCACCAAGGTGGTGTCCAGCGAGCCCAGGTAGTTGGGGTCGGCAACAGTGATCTGTACCACATAGGTTCCCGGGTTCACCGGTGGTACCGTATCCCCGTTGTAGGTGACCGTATAAGGCACGGTATCCGGAACGATCGTCACTCCAACGGACATCGGCTCACCGTTATAGGTCTGCGACAGGCTTACCGAATCGATGGTGAACGTGGCGATGGCTGGCAGGATGGTGATGTTCCCCAATCCATAGGTCACATTGAAGTTGTTGGTCAGGAAGGTGCCTGCAGCAGAGAGGTGGGTGCCCACGGTATTCCCGGTGACCAGGTTCACCGAACGGATCTCCACCTCACCGATGGAATCACCGGAGAGGATGGCGATATCCGAATCGCCA
>JAHEFL010000139.1 GCA_024640205.1 Flavobacteriales bacterium
TAAACGACATGCACGGAATCCGGCAGGTACTGCAGGTCGATGATCTGCAGGCTGCTCGCGCCTTCATCACAGACCGCGTACAGGTGGCCGGCATATGTTTTCATGTCGCGATGCACGATGCCGAAGCCGGAAGCCCTTCCAGGGACCATATCGACGAGCACGCTGGATACGGGCTCGGTCACATCGAATACGTGGATCCCGAGGGAGCTGCCCAGAAACGCGTATTCACGACCGTCCGCCGCGTAACCCCAAATTTCGTTGTAGGGATCCTGGTACTCCACCGTGCCGATGGGTATGGATGGATCATGCCAATGGAAGAGGGATTGCATGTTCAAGCTGTCCTGAGCCCATGCAACATTGCACGATAGGCTCACGACAAGTGATATGGTGAAGCGGTTCAGCAACTGGCGATCAATTCCTTCATGATCAACGTGAGCTTCGGTTCTGCTGTTTCCGCCACGCGTTGCACCATCTCATGGGTCGTTTTCTCAATACGACCTTCCACACCCATGTCGGTGATCACGCTCATGGCAAAGCAGGGTATCCCCATGTGACGGGCCGCGATGACCTCCGGCACGGTGCTCATCCCTACGGCGTTCCCGCCGATGATCCGAACGTAGCGGTATTCCGCAGGCGTCTCCAAGGTCGGTCCCGAAAGGCCGACATAGGTTCCCACTTGCACCGGTATCCCATTTCGGGCCGCTATACCCTTGGCTTTGGCGATGAGCTCCTTGTCATAGGGTTCACTCATGTCAGGGAAGCGCGTACCCAATTCATCGATGTTCTTGCCGATGAGCGGATTTGGGAACAGGCAAATGTGATCGTCGATGATCATCAGGTCACCTGTTTCGAACGAGGGGTCGACCCCACCGCAGGCATTGCTCACGAACAGCCGATCGATACCCAGGAATTTCATCACCCGCACGGGGAGCACCACCTCATCCATGGTCCAGCCCTCGTAATAGTGGAACCGGCCCTGCATGGCTACCACGGGTTTTTCGCCCAGAAACCCGAACAGCAGCTTTCCCGGGTGGCCCTGCACTGTGCTAAGGGGGAATTCGGGGATCTCCGCGTAGGGGATCGCGAACTTGACGTCGATCTCCTTGCCCAAGCCACTAAGGCCTGTTCCGAGAATGATGCCGGTCCCGGGAACGAACCCTTCGGTGGCCTTTTTCAGATGTTCAGCGATGCGCTGTATGCGGTGCAACATGGTTACGGATCAGCGTATCGAAATGCTCCGGTTCGTTCAGGATAATGGCCCGCATCCGGATCACAACGATGGGCAACCTTTCCAAGGGGCTACCATCGATCACGGAGCGAAGCCGCGCGGCATCCTTCTCCGTGGTGACCAGTACGTTCGGGCCAGGCGCGAAATTAGCGTATCGCGCTGCAAGCGCACGCAGATCGGAAGCAGTGAACACGTGGTGGTCCGGGAATGCCACGTGGTCCACCGCACCGTATAGTGACCGAACATGCATCACCAGCGGATCAGCGTCAGCGATCCCTGTGAAAAGGAGTGCGCTCACGTGCTGGCCTTGGGGCACGGGATCCTTGTTTCCGCGGAACCATTCAGGCTCATCGTATTGAATGCCCGCAAAAAAGAGATGCTGCCGTTCCTTCAGACCCAGGCGTTCCCGCCAATGCGCGCGGCCATGTTCATCAGGTATTTCGGGGCATTTGGTAAGGATCACGATCTGGGCGTGGTCGGCCCGGGAGCGCAGGTCGCGCAACATTCCTGCCGGTACCAGAGCATCGTCACAATACGGTCGTGCCCACGTGCTCAACAAGATATTCAAGCCCGCATTCAACCTGCGGTGTTGTAAGGCATCATCAAGCACGACGGCCTTCAGCGCTGTAACATGGGCTTGGATATGTCCGATCGCTTTCACGCGATCCGCGCCAACGAAGACCCGAACATCGGGGAACTTGCGCTTCACTTGGAGGGGTTCGTCACCACTCGCTTCGGCAGTATCGTCCGGTCCCACCTCGTGGATGTCGTTCCCCTTCCTCCCATATCCCCTGCTCAAGGTGGCTATCGGGTGGATCTGGTCAAGGGTCCGTAACACGAGTTCAAGCAAGGGTGTCTTGCCAGTCCCTCCCAAGGCGAGGTTCCCAATGGCGATGGTCGGAATATCAGGCCGTGTGCTACAAAGGATGCCATGGTCGTACAGGGCATGTCGAAGGACGAGCACCAGACCATACACCATCGAAAAGGGCCAGAGCAGAATTCTTCGCAGGAGCATCACGTACTTTGCCGGAACATCATTCAAGGCGAAAGATGCGCATCAAAGACGTGACCGGGGCATTGGAAGCTTGGGCTCCACCCTCGCTTCAGGAGAATTATGACAATAGTGGCCTCCAAACAGGTGACCTGTCAACGGAGATCACCTCTGCCTTGGTATGCCTGGATTGCACGGAGGCTGTAGTGGAGGAAGCGATCGCGAAAGGTTGTGGCCTAGTCATCAGCCACCATCCTCTCATTTTCAAGGGTTTGAAGAGTCTCGTGCCGAAGGGGCCTGTGGAACGCACCCTGCTTCTGGCTCTGAAACACAACATTGCCCTGTATGCCATCCATACGAACCTGGACAATGTGCTGGACGGTGTGAATGGTGAGATCGCTTTTCGTCTCGGTCTCAAGCAGATACAGGTACTCGATCCGAAGCCGGGCCAACTGACGAAGTTGGTGGTTTTTGTTCCTGCCGGGCACGCTGAGGCTGTGCGCAACGCGGCCTTCAAGGTGGGCGCTGGAAGGATCGGCAACTACGATGAATGTGGATTCACGAGCAAAGGCACCGGGACCTTCCGACCGGGTGCAGCGGCGAACCCCGCTGTGGGTGCAGCAGGGGTGCGGGAGGAAAGCGCTGAGTTGAAATTGGAATTTATCGTGGCTGGAACAAGGGTCAGTTCCGTCCTGGCGGCTGTACGTGCGGTGCATCCGTATGAGGAGGTCGCCTATGATCTGTATCCCTTGTTGAACGAACATCAAGGCATCGGGAGCGGATTGATCGGCGAGTTCGACCAAGCCATGGAGGAAAGTGCCTTCCTGAACAAGCTCAAGGACATATTCGGACTTCAGGCGCTGCGGCATTCGCGCTTGCTGGGCAGACCTGTTAGTACGGTAGCCCTGTGTGGTGGGTCCGGGGCCTTTTTATTGGGCAAGGCGAAGGCATTACAGGCCGATGCCTACGTCACAGGGGACGTGAAGTACCACGACTTTTTCGAAGCGGATGACAAGATCCTACTTGCGGACATCGGGCATTACGGAAGTGAGCAATTCACCATGCACCTGATCCAGCGAAGGTTAGGTGAACTTTTCCCTACCTTTGCCGTCCGTTTGACGGAAAACGTCACGGATCCCATCCATCATTTTTGATCATTATGGCGAAAAGCGACGTGAAGGCCCCGGCGAAGAAACGAGCCAAGGCCGCATCCAAGAAAGCCGAGGAAAAGAATGGTTCTGTGAAGAAGGCCGTGAACCCTGCCGCCAAGGCGGACGGCTCGGTGGCAGAGAAACTCGTCGATCTGTACCGTCTTCAGCATCTGGATACCCAGGTTGACAAGATCCGTACGCACCGGGGGGAACTACCTCTTGAAGTGGAAGATCTGGAGGACGAAGTGGCTGGATTGGAGACCCGATTGAACAAACTGGAGGCGGATCTTGCCGAAGTGGAGACCCAGGTCAGCGAGAAGCAGAACCTGATCAAGGATGCCAAGGCGCAGATCAAGAAATACGAAGGTCAGCAAGCCAAGGTCCGGAACAACCGGGAATACGACTCACTGACCAAGGAGATCGAATTCCAGAACCTGGAGATCCAACTGGCCGAGAAGCGTATCAAGGAGGCCAAGGCCCAGATCGAGGCGAAGAAGGCCGTGGTGGAGGAGAGCAAGACGAAGCATGAGGAGCGCAGCAAGGACCTGAAGCTGAAGAAGAAGGAGCTGGATGCCATCATAGCGGAAACGGAGAAGGAGGAGAAGGACCTGCAGAAGAAGAGCGATGCTGCTGCGAAGCTTATTGAAGAGCGTTTGTTAAGCGCCTACAATCGTATCCGATCCAATGCGCGCAATGGCTTGGTCGTGGTTCCTGTGGAGCGGGGTAGCTGTGGAGGTTGTTTCAATGCGATCCCACCTCAGCGTCAATTGGATATCAGCAGCCACAAGAAGGTGATCGTCTGCGAACACTGCGGTCGAATCCTGGTGGATGAATATGTGGTTGATCGGGTAGTTGGCGGCAACTGACCCGTTTACTTTGGATCTTGTAGAAAGCCCCCGGCATCGGGGGCTTTTTCATTCGGGAAGGTGGAATAGGCATACGTCCCGATCCCGCGATCAGGGTCGATAGCTCAGCGTGATCACCGCACGATAGGACCGGCGCTCCTCCAAAGTGGCTTCCACGGTGGATGGGTCGTACTGGAAATAATTCAAGGTGCGCGCTGTGTGGTTGAGCCCAAGGTCAACTCCCACATGATCGGTTCTGTAGCCGATGCCGAAGGCGTAGGTCCGGACCGCCTGGCCATGCCTTGAGTCCTGTTCCTTGTAAGCATTCGGACTGAATCCCCAACCACCCCTGTAATACCAATTTCCGGACCTCCATTCCGTGCCGACCCTTACCGTGTGGACCGCTCTGAATGCGGCCCGGATCGCCTCGTTCTCCGTACTGAAGTCATAGTCGCTCACGACCAGGTCGCTGGACCTCATCCGCATGGTCCGGAAGTCGGTGTACTCATAATCCAAGCTCACGAGTCCATGGACGCCAGCGATGTATGCAGCGCTGATCACACCGCGCCATGGCGTGTTCACCTGGTAACTGAAACTACCATCGGGAGAGAACGCTTCGTAGGAACTAAGACCGTTGGCATCCGGCGTTCGGAAACCGGTCCCCATGGAGGTCACGTAGTCATCCCGCATCTGCATCCATTGAGGGCTGTGGTACGCAATACCCATGCGCAAGCGATCGGTGATTCTCCCGAGGACTCCGAGTTTCAGATCGAATCCGTTCCCGGTGGTGTTCAGGTCCTCGCTGAACCGCACGGTGCTTAGATCCAGATTTTCGTCCAGACTGGTCTCCGTGTGCACCGTGCTCCGCTTGAAACGGTGGCCGGCTATCCCCAGGGAGGCCCCGATGTACAATCGGTCCATGTAGTTCGCGGAATAGAAGAACACGGTGTTGTTGCTCGCTCCACGGGACTCGATCGTCTGCTCCTGCCGTGTTGGGCTGCCGAACGGGATCGCGGGTAGGTAAGAAGTACCGGTGGAATCCATCGGGTCTATCGCATAGGTATCCCATGCAAGACCGGAAGTGAATGGAAAGAACTCAAAGAGATCGCTGTCCTGGGTCCCGTTCGCTTCGTTCACGAAACTCTGAAGAATAGTGGAGGGTACATTCTCCCCGATGGCGGTGCGCTGCCAGTGATGGCTTTGTTGTCGGTCGTATACGATACCATAGGTCGAACTCCGCCAATTGCCGCCCTTTTCGCTTGGCGAATTGATGATCAGCGCCAGGTTATTAAAGAAGAGGCGCGTCATCGTGTTGGAAGCGCTGGTACCATAGTACGTGCTACGAGCATCATTCACCTCGAAGGAAGGGGTCAGGCTCACCTCGGTCGTACGGTAGAGACCGAACCCTGCCGGGTTGATACTTACGACCGCCGGATCTGCTCCCAGAGCACCGAATGCATTCGCCAATCCCGTACTTCGCCCGGTGCCGCCCGGGTACAAGTCGCTGATCCGATATGCATCCTGTTCACTTTGTGCGTGCATCAACAAAGGACAGAACAGGATGATCAACGTCGAGAAGGAAAGCAGACGCAACGTCGTCATTCGGCCAGGTCACCGCGGACGTGAAATACCCGGGGACCGCGATCCTCC
>JAHEFL010000001.1:0-19018 GCA_024640205.1 Flavobacteriales bacterium
AGAGCTCTGTGCGTCCAATGATTCGCTGGCGAGCTACATATGGATGCTCGATGGCGACACGGTCCCGGGTGCTACCGGGCCTTGTTTCATGCCGAATTCCGCAGGACTTTGGGCTGTTATCGGAACGAATGGTTTCGGTTGTTCCTCCGCAAGCAACAGCATCGTCGTATGTCCATTGATCGCCATCGTTCGGGAGGGGAACGTGTTAAGCGTTCCGGCAGGATACCAGGATTACGCATGGACCCTCAACGGAATCGCGATCGGAGCGGACCAGCCTTTCCTGATCACACAGGAAGATGGAATGTACGCTGTGACCATGAGCGGCCCTAATGGTTGCGAAATGACAGCGGAATACGAACTCAATACGGTCGGCGTGGAAGACGTTAGCGGTCTAGGCGACGGGCTTGCCATCCACCCCAACCCGAGCGGCGGACCTTTCACCGTGGCGGCCAAGGGACTGCCCTCGGGATCCGCGCGCATCCTGGTCCACGATGCAGGGGGACGCGTAGTGGCGGTGCGGCCCGTTGCGATCATCGGTGGAACACTCCGATACGCCATGACGCTCTACCTTGCTCCCGGCGCTTACCTGGTCGAGGTGCGGATCGGCGAACGATCCCTGGTCGGCCGCCTCCTCGTGAAATGACCTCCCGCCTTGGGCTGCTCCGTTGACCTCCGAACAATACGGCGCATCGTGTTGCCGTAGCTTTGTTCCACCCGTATCCCGGCATGGCCGTTGCGGGTATGAAAGCACGATGCGCTCCGAGCCGGACCACTTGATCTCCAAGCTGGATGAATTCATCCGGAAATACTACAAGGACCAACTGGTCCGGGGGGCTCTGTACAGCCTTGGGCTGTTGGTCGCGGTGTTCCTCGTGGTAACGATGCTGGAATACATCGGTCGATTCGGTACGGGGACCCGGACCGTTCTGTTCTGGTCATCGATAAGCGCGATGTTGTTCATCCTGGCTCGCTTCGTTGCCCTACCCCTCTTCAAGTTGTTCCGGCTCGGTGAGGTGATCTCCCACGCGGAGGCGGCACGCATCATCGGAGTGCATTTCTCCGAGGTCAAGGATAAACTGCTCAATACCCTCCAATTGCGCGAAATGGCGTTCCTGGATACGCGGCAACGCGACCTGATCGAAGCAGCGATCGAGCAGCGTAGCCGTGAGTTGAAGGCCGTCCCGTTCGCCAATGCCATAGACCTTAGGAACAACCGGCGGTATCTCCGATATGCGTTGCCGCCGCTGGCTGTTTTGATGGTTCTTCTTTTCGCCGCTCCAAGCCTTATAACCGGGCCCACACAACGGCTTATCCGGCATGGTAGAGAATTCATTCCCGAAGCACCGTTCCGTTTCATTCTCTTGAACGATGACCTGATCGTTCCAGAGAACCAGGATATTGAGATCGGGGTGGAATTGCAGGGCGAGGTGATACCCCAACAGGTCGCCTTGGAGGTGGGTGGCCAGCGCATCCCCATGGTGAAGAAGGATGCCCGGCGGTTCGTACATCGGTTCCGCAATGTCCAGAACGATCTGCGGTTCCGCTTCAGTGCCGAGGGCTTCTGGTCCGTCGATCATGAACTCATCGCGGTGCCCCACCCCTCCCTCCTCGATTTCGAGCTGCTCCTTGATTTTCCAGCATACCTGAACATGCCTTCCGAGACCATCCGGAATTCCGGGGATGTGGTGGTGCCGATGGGTACCACGATATCGTGGCAGGTGAACGCCAAAAGCAGCGACCACCTGGATCTGGTGCTTGGTGATTCCACCGTCATCCTTACACCTTCCGCACGATCTTCCGAGGGGCAGGTTTTCCGTTCGTCAAGAAGGCTCCTGCGCAGCACCACGTTCCGCATGGTGCCGAGGCTCGAAAATGCGACCAGGCCGACTGGCGCAACGGACGAGGGACTGGAGTATCGGCTGGAGGTGATCCCGGATCTCTACCCCACCATACAGGTGGAGACACGGACGGACAGCACCGCTCTGAAGCGGCTCTTTTACAGAGGCGAGATCACGGACGACCATGGCTTCAAGCGCCTTGTATTCCATTACCGTTTCGCGGCCGGTGGCGATAGTGTGCCCGCAGAGCTTCGAAGTGGTAGCGCCGAGATCCGCCTGGATGGCGGTCGGCGTCAGCAGGAATTTTTTCATAGCTGGGATCTGTATGGTTTCTCCACCGCTCCTGGAGATAGGATCGAGCATTGGTTCGAGGTATGGGATAATGATGGTGTGAACGGAAGCAAGAGCACGCGAAGCAGTACCCAGATATTCGCCGCACCCACTCGCAGGGAGCTTTCAGATCAACAGGAGAAGGACAATGAGGCCATCAAGAGCGGACTGAAGGAGAGCATTCGAGAGGCGCAGGACCTGCAACAGGAGCTGGAAAAACTCAGAAGGGAGCTGCTTGAGAAAAAGGAGTTGAACTGGCAGGATCGACAGAAGTTGGAGAACGTGATGCAGCGCCAGCAGGAGCTTCAGCAGCGCATTGAGCAAAGCACCGAACAGCTTCGGGAGAGCCAGCAGCAACAACAAGAGTTCCGACAGGTGGACGAGCGTTTGCTTGAGAAGCAGATGCAGGTCCAGGAGTTGTTCGAAAATGTGTTGAGCGAGGAAATGAAGGAGCTTTATCGCAAGGTCCAGGAGTTGATGGAAAAGCTTGATAAGGACGAGCTCCAGGAACAGATGAAGGACATGAAGATGGGTCAGGAGGATATCGAGAAGGAGTTGGATCGTGCCCTTGAGCTTTTCAAGCAGTTGGAGGTGGAGCAAAAGGCCCAGGATATCATAGATCAATTGGAGGAGCTGGCGGAAAAGCAGAAGGACCTTGCCGAAGAAACCGATACGGGGGAACGCGATCCCGAGGAGCTGAAGAAAGAGCAGGACGCGTTGAACAAGGAGTTCGAGGAGCTGCGCAAGGAATTGGACGAACTGGAGGAGAAGAACAAGGAATTGGAGCAACCACTTGAATTCCCGGACACGGAACAGCAGGAAGAGGAAATAGAACAGGAACAGAAGGAGAGCAGCGAGGAGCTGGAGAACAAGAAGAACAACAAGGCGGGGCAGAAACAGAAAAGCGCCGCCGAGAAAATGGAGCAAATGGCGTTCGCGATGCAGAGTGCCATGCAGAGCAATGCACAGGAGCAACAAGAGGAGGATATGGACGACCTGCGGCAACTGCTGGAGAATATCGTCGAGCTGAGCTTCGACCAGGAGGCGGTCATGGATCAGGGCATATCAACCTCCATCCGTGATCCCCGTTTCATTGAGCAGGGGCGGCAACAACGGAAGCTCCGGGATGATGCCAAGGTCATTGAGGATTCCTTGTTCGCACTGAGCAAACGCGTGCCACAATTGCAGGGCATTGTGAACCGTGAGATGAACGCGGTGAATACGAACATGGACGACGCGACGCAGTTGCTTGGTGAGTCACGAGCGAACGAACGCTTCAAGCCGATGGCGGCGGACAAGCAACAACAGGCCATGACCAGCCTGAACAACCTTGCGCTATTGCTGGATGAGGCCCTGCAACAGATGATGCAGCAAATGATGCAGCAAGGAAGCGGCAGTTGTAACAATCCGAAACCGGGTAAACCCGGACAGGGACAGGGACAGGGGGTGGCCAAAATGAAGGCCCAGCAGCAGGCGCTTCAAAAGCAACTGGAAGAAATGCGCAAGGCCATGGAGAAGGCCGGTAAGAAGCCAGGGGAAAAACCCGGGGAGAAGAACGAAGGTGGTTCGGGAATGTCCGGCATGAGCAAACAGTTGGCACAGCTGGCTGCTCAGCAAGCGGCGATCCGAAAGGAAATGCAAAAGCTCGGACAGGAATTGAACAAGGATGGCAGTGGTTCCGGGAACGGCCTGAACAAACTTGCGGAGGAAATGGAACAGCAGGAACGCGATATCGTGAACCGCAACATCACGCCAGAGACCATGCGCCGCCAGCAGGACATCATGACCAGGCTCCTCGAACATGAGAAAGCGGAACGTGAACGCGAATTGGACCAGAAGCGGACCAGCAACGAGGCCAGGGACTTACCGCCACCCGATCCCGCAAAGTATTTCGACTACCAACGACGAAAAGAGAGGGAAGCGGAACTACTCCGAACAGTACCCCCTGGGTTGAAACCATACTACCGCGATCGCGTGAACACCTATTTCGGTACATTTGACCGACCCTGAAACGTCCCATGGGAGCCTTGACCGAAGAGTTGGAATTCACACGACGTATCGACTTCCCTGCAAAGGCCGAGAACATCGCCTTGGCGGAAAAGCTGATCGATGAGGCCTGTACGGCACATGACGTGCACGAAAGCCGCTACGGGAACATACTGATCGCTCTGACGGAAGCCGTCAACAACGCCATCCATCATGGTAACCGGCTGGATCCGTCCAAGTCCGTGAGCCTTGGATATCAGGCCAAGGAGGATCGTATCATTTTCGTGGTGCAGGATCAAGGACCGGGATTTGATTTCGAGCACCTTCCCGACCCTACTGATCCGCAGAACCTTGAAAAGCCGCACGGTCGCGGTGTTTTCCTGATGCGCGCACTGGCCGATGATGTGGAGTTCTCAGAGAACGGGGCCACGGTGACCATGGCTTTCAGCCTTGCTCCTGTCAAGGAATAGTTGGCCATGTCCTCCATCACCTTCAAGGTCATGGATGTACCCGATGCGTTCCGGGATCGCGAAAAGCTTCGGTCCTGGTTGAACGATGTTGCCCGCGAACACGGACACGGGATCAATGAGCTCAACTTCGTCCTGATGAGTGATGATGCACTTTGGGAGTACAATCAGCGCTACCTCGGGCACGATGAACTCACCGATGTCATCACCTTCGACGGACAGACGGGCATCGGCTTATCCGGAGATGTGCTGATGAGTTACGATAGGATACGCGAGAATGCGGTCATCTTCGGAGCAACCGCCCAGCATGAACTGCACCGGGTGATGGTACACGGGCTGCTCCATTTACTCGGTCACAAGGACAAGACCAAGGCGGATCGCAATGCGATGCGCGAAACGGAGGATCATTACCTGGCCCGATTGAAGTAATTCGCAGCGCGATCGCGCCAAGCGGGAAGGAATTTGCTCTGGGCTAATTGTGACCCCCTCCTCTCTCCATCCCGATGGCATCGCCAATTCGGCATAGTGCTCCGCCCATCGCAGCATACCCGGTTGCTGCAATACCCTTCAGGAGACCGTCCTTTTTCTTGAACGCCCATACATCCTTCAGGAATAGAGGGAAATTATGCGAATTCAGCAGGTCGAAAGCGACCGATATCGTCGGTTCGAGGGACTTGGCCGTATGCCAGATCCCGAAGGGAATGAACAATGTTTCCCCTGGACCCACCACGAACGTGATCGGGGTGGCATGCTTGTATAAGGGATATTTCTCCAGATCAACGGATTCAATATCCGGAATGCTGCTCATCCAACTGTTCCCGGGTTCGGGATAGAGATACTTCTCCTGCCCCCTGGGCCAGACAGTGAACTCCTTCCGACCATAGAGTTGATTGATCCATGCGCTCAAGTGGTAGTAGTCCAGGTGAACGTACGGGAACTTGCCCCCCTCCCCCCCAATGAACAACTCCAATGCGCTGCCCCAATAGCCCCGCTTGAACCAAGTGCTCTGGAGCCAGTTCGGTCGGGCAAAGCCAAGGTCCAATGGCGACACCATGGGAACCAGTTCCGGCAGTTGGGTCGGGATGTGGAACTTACATGGGTATGGGACCGGCCGGCTCGTATCCTTTCCTTCGACCAAGTCCATGATCCCTGACATCGAATATTCCTGACCATTGACCTGTGTAAGCCGGTCGCCATAGTGTTCGCGGAACCAATCCGGAGAAAACCGATCATAGGCCGACCAATCACGCGTGGCACCTATGAACACAAGCGGAATGCCCGGTTTCCAATGTTCCTCTATGAATTGCTCATACGGGAACGTGGCCGCGTCGACCTTCTTGATCTCCATGGAGGGCTTATATCACGCGCAACGACCCGGGCAATACGCCGGAAACCAGGGATCGGCGCTGCGAACGGAATGCCATACCTGCCCTACTTCTTCATGGTGGAAAGGGTCTCCCGCACCATCGTGTTGACCGTACCCGCCTTGGTCTTCACTTTTTCCCAGTCTTCAGCAGAGGCGCCATTCACCAAGGTCAACATCTGGTCGAGCATGCCTTGCGCTTCGATCAGTGCATCGTGGTCTGCCCCAAGCTTATTGCGCTCTTCCGCTGCCGCTGTGGTCAATTGCTTATCCACGGAGGTCAACTGGCCATCCACAACGGCCCGCGTATCCTTCAACATCGCGGAGGTCGCCCTGATGTCATCCTGATAGCGGCCTTGTTCAGGTGCCAAATTGCCCGTGGTTACGGGTGCAACGGAACGGTCCTGAGCGGACAGCGAAGCGGATCCCGCGAACATCACCGCGCATAGAAGTACGATCAACTGTTTCATGTCAATGAGGTTATGGCGGATCCACCACTTGTTCGGCGCATGAACCCGAGGGACCAATTTACGGCTTGTATCGCTATCCATGGCAGGACCGAACTGCGCGAACTTCAGACCGTATGCACAATAGCACTTATCGGTAACGTTGTATGAACACATTCACATTCCTTTGCACACCAAATCGACCATGCCCCCATGCCCGTCTTCCGCTCCTTCGCCCTTTTTCTTGCCGTATTGCTCGTATCGATCGGCAGCCTTTATGCCCAAAAGGGTGGCAAATCCTTGGGAAAGAAGGACCTTCAGAAAATGTATTCCAGTTATCTGACCGACCAAGGATACCGGCCCGAGGTGGATGATGATGGGGACATTAGGTTCATGAGTGAGGGAAAGACCTATTTCATCGCGGTCGACGAAGAGGACACGGAATGTTTTCGCTTGGTGCTGGCCAACATCTGGGAGATCGAAAGCGAGGAAGAGCGTCAGCGCGTGTACGTGGCCATGGACCACTGCAATGCCACGGCTAAAGTCGCCAAGGCATATATGGTCAGGGATAATGTGTGGGTCGGGATCGAGAGTTTCATCGCAGAGCCGAAGGACTTCGAGCTGATCTTCAAGCGTTCCATGTCAGCCTTGGGTCACGGAGTTGCGCTGTACGTGGGCAAAATGCGCGAGGAGGGCGAATAAGGCCTATCATACCATTCTCTCCTGCGTGTTTTCCACGAACAGGGGGGGTATTCGTTTTCCTCTGATCGATCGTTGAAAAACACATCCTCCTTTTACTGGACATCGGGTGACCCGTCCAAGTATTTTGCTGTCCGACCGATGTCGCTCATGGCCGGTCCTGTACATGTCGCAAGACCGAAAATCGGACGATTCTCTACCAGCAGCTCCTGAGGTTCCGCTGCACAGGCTTGATCCCATTGACCCTGCGGTAAAACACGAGTTGCTTACTGCGCTGGATGAACCCGGACAGGTGGTGGTGCATTGCGAGGTCATTGGCGATGGATCGGAACATGTACGGATATGGCCCACGACCTACTTGGTATGCAGGCATACCGGCGCCCGAAGCAAATTGTTATTTGCCGAGGGTATAGCCATGCCCCCGCATTGGATGTCCCTGCAACGATCCGGGAAAGCGTGCTTCACACTCATATTCGCCGGACTGGGCAAGGATTGTATGCTCTTCGATCTATTCGAGGAGATCCCGGAACACGGTGCGTTCAGCGCGCGTGGCATTCTTCGTAATTCGATGGATGTGTATCGTGTGCTTTTGGATTGATCACCGTCGTTACTTAGGCTCAGGACACCCCGGCATTCCATGGTCCACAAGACCATTGGGCCGTAACGCACTAAGATCCCCGGTCGGCGTAAACGTAGGGGCCAGTCTTGGGGGTCGCGAACACCACGCTGAAAGCTACCTTTGTTCCTGTTCCGAAATCGCTCGACCCAGATATAACACAATGATTATCAGGGTATTGCACGCATCATTTCATCATTGATACGATCCATGATCGAGCGCTCCGAATACGATGTGATTGTTGTGGGTGGCGGCCATGCTGGTTGTGAAGCTGCAGCATCGGCCGCGAATCTTGGTTCACGCGTGCTCCTGGTCACCATGAACATGGGGGTGATCGGACAAATGAGCTGCAATCCCGCAATGGGCGGGGTTGGTAAGGGACAGATCGTACGTGAGATCGACGCAATGGGGGGTTATTCCGGAATTGTAAGCGATCGGAGCGCGGTGCAATTCCGCATGTTGAACCGAAGCAAGGGCCCTGCCATGTGGAGCCCCCGGACACAGAACGATCGCAATATGTTCGCCTCGGAATGGCGCAGGTCTTTGGAGAGCATTCCTGGTCTTCATTTCAGGCAAGAGAACGTTGTAGGGCTTGTGGTTGAAAACGGATCAGTCCTTGGTGTACGCACGAGTATGGGGAGCACGATCTCATGTCGTTCGGTGGTACTTACCAGCGGTACATTCTTGAACGGCACTATGCATATCGGTGAGCGCCAGGTCGGGGGGGGCAGGGCCGGTGAAAAGGCAAGCCATGGCATTACCGAACAACTTGTGGAGCTTGGTTTCGACGCGGGCCGGATGAAAACAGGCACACCACCACGGGTGGACGGTCGAAGCATTGATCACGACCGTATGGAGGAACAGAAAGGCGACGAGGATCCCGGCAAATTCAGCTTTCTGAGCAGCATCGAACCATTGAGGCATCAGCTTTCCTGCCACATAACGTATACTAACGAGGAGGTGCACGATATTCTCCGCACCGGATTTGACCGTAGTCCGATGTTCAACGGACGCATCCAAGGGGTGGGTCCGCGGTATTGTCCGAGCATTGAGGATAAGATCGACCGTTTCTCGGACAAGGACCGCCATCAGATCTTTGTGGAGCCCGAAGGCTGGAATACAGTGGAAACGTACATCAATGGATTCAGCACCAGTCTTCCGGAAGACGTGCAGATCGCCGCTTTGCGCAAGATCCCGGGGTTTGAGCGCGCGCTGATGTTCCGACCGGGTTATGCCGTGGAGTATGACTACTTCCCTCCTACCCAACTGCGCCACACGCTCGAGACAAAGATCGTGAAGGGGCTCTATTTCGCGGGTCAGATCAATGGGACGACAGGGTACGAAGAGGCAGCGGGGCAGGGCTTGATGGCGGGTATCAACGCGCATCTTGGAGTTCATGGCAAAGAACCGTTCACCCTTGGTCGCGACGAGGCGTATATCGGTGTGCTGATCGACGACCTGATCACGAAAGGCACCGAAGAACCGTATCGCATGTTCACAAGTCGCGCCGAATACCGCATACTGCTCAGGCAGGACAACGCGGACCTTCGATTAACGGAAAAGAGCAACCGGATAGGGTTGGCTGATCAGGCACGCGTAGATCGTGTAAGGAAAAAGGCGGGATCCATTTCGGAGCTTAGTGGCTTGCTGCGGTCCGTAAGCACCGAACCCGAGATTGCCAATTCGGTGATCGTTCCACGTGGAACATCGCCACTGAAACAGAAGACCAAACTCTATGACCTCCTTCTCCGCCCACAGCTCGACCATGCGGATATTGAAGGCTTGTCCGAAGAACTCCGAATTCATGTGGAAGGACTTGGGGACCTGCAAAAGGAGGTCATCGAACAGGTTGAGATCAACGTGAAGTATTCCGGATACTTGGAAAAGGAGAAAGAGCTCGCCGACAAACTTGGTCGCTTGGACGGCGTTGCGATCGAAACCGACATGGACTACTCAAAGCTCGGAAGCCTTTCAACAGAAGCACGGATCAAACTTTCAACTGTGCGACCTAATACACTGGGACAAGCATCCCGCATCAGCGGGATATCACCCGCCGACATGGCTGTACTGGTCGTTTACTTGGGCAGATGACCCCCTGGTCCGAACCTATTTCTCACCCCATGGATCGATCGTTCCACGTGGAACATAAACAGGAAACTCTCGCTAATTGCCCCTTGTGTGGCTCCCCTGAAACACGGGTCTCGCTTACACTTCACGACCACTCAATTAGCCATGAGGATTTCTCCACCCATGATTGCGATGGATGTGGATTCCGTTTTACCAATCCGCGCCCTACACCATCCGCCATTGGAGATTATTACAAAGACAGCAACTACATATCCCATAATTCGTCCGGCAAGGGATTTCTGGAGCATTTATACCGCATTGCGCGAAAAAGGGCCCTTAGGAGAAAAGCAGCCTTGATCCGGGAATACGTAGGCGACGGCAGAGCACTGGACATAGGCTGCGGAACGGGCGAATTCCTTGCTCAATTGATGAGCCGCGGATTCCAGGTAACTGGGATCGAACCAGACCTCGGAGCACGGGAGCGAGCCATTTCCAATTTCAGCATACCCGTGTTCCCCGCCTTGGAACAGATCCCGGCCCAGGAGCAATTCCGGGTCATAACCCTTTGGCATGCCCTGGAGCATGTCCCAGATCCCAAAGGCACCTTCAAAACCCTCTATGCATTGCTTGAACCTGGAGGCCTTTTAGTGATCGCTGTTCCTGATCGCGAAAGCTGGGATCGCTCATACTATAACAGCTACTGGGCCGCATGGGATGTTCCTCGCCATTTATCCCATTTCAGGCGCATGGATGTACATCGGCTAATTCATGAACACGGGTTCGAGATCTTGGATACACGCCGCATGCCATTGGACGCCTTCTACATCGCATTGTTGAGCGAGGGCTACAGGGGCTCACATGCCATCTGGCGCTATCCCAAGGCAATGGCTATCGGACTTTGGTCCAACCTTTCTAGTTTCCTATCAAATAGACCTACTTCCAGTACTTTGTTTATAGCCAAAAAGCCCAACCGCTGAGAAGGCCGTTTTTTGAGGCGCCGCTGCATTTTAGGGTGCAGTCCAGTATGTCACCCCTATTGCCCGGAGATATCGATTCCTGACCGCCGTATCGCACCCGTCTTAATCTACTGATTATCAGTCGGTTGTCCGAAATATCGCTCGGGGCGATGCCCACCAACCCAAACATCTACCCGATCAAAACAATTTGTTGACAACCTACCTTTGCGGCCCATTTCCTAAACCCCGACCAGCATGAATACTGTGATCGCATCCCCGCCGCCTGCCATTGTCAATGTACTCCGGTCACTTGGTGTCGGAGAGGTGAATATAGGCGTAAGCACGGGTCACGACCCGTTCATGGGGAAAGGCGAAGAGATCATCTCCTCGTCGCCTGTTGATGGCGCTGCGATCGCTTCGGTGCGTTCGGCGGATCGAAGCGAGTATGATGCGGTGATCGAGAGCTCGCAGCAAGCCTTCCTGGAATGGCGCACCTGGCCCGCCCCAAAACGGGGTGAGGTAGTGCGACAAATAGGAGAGGAGCTCCGTGCGCACAAGGCTGATCTGGGAAAACTGGTGAGCTACGAAATGGGAAAGAGCTATCAGGAGGGATTGGGAGAGGTGCAAGAAATGATCGATATCTGTGATTTCGCTGTTGGGCTTTCGCGCCAGTTACATGGGCTCACCATGCATAGTGAACGTCCTGAACACCGCATGTATGAACAGTGGCACCCGTTCGGGCCGGTCGGCATCATTACCGCATTCAATTTCCCGGTCGCCGTATGGGGCTGGAATACCGCCCTGGCCTGGGTTTGCGGCAACACGTGTGTGTGGAAGCCGAGTGAGAAAACACCGCTCTGCAGCATTGCCTGTCAGCGGATCGTGAATACCGTCTTCAAGCGTAACGGGGTGCCGGAGGGCGTTGGCTGCATCGTGAACGGAGGGCGTGAGGTAGGAGAGTGGCTATCCAAAGATCACCGTATTCCATTGGTCAGTGCAACAGGAAGCACCCGCATGGGGCGGGCAGTTGCCACTGCTGTTGGCCAGCGATTGGGCCGCTCACTGCTTGAACTGGGTGGCAATAATGCCATCATCATCAGCGATAAAGCCGACCTGGATATGTCGTTGATCGGTTGTGTCTTCGGCGCCGTGGGAACAGCTGGCCAACGCTGCACGAGCACCCGTCGCCTGATCATCCACGATAAGGTGTACGAGGCGTTCAAGGCCAAGCTCGTTAAGGCCTATTCCCAGCTACGTGTCGGTGATCCGCTGGATGAAAAGAACCATGTGGGACCACTGATCGATAAGGATGCGGTCAACAACTATCTGCGGGCGCTAGACTTGGCACGCGAGCAAGGTGCCTCGATCGTGGTCGAAGGCGGTGTGCTGGAAGGTGAAGGGAGTGGCTGTTATGTGAAACCAGCGATCATCGAAGCCCGACCGGACATGAGCATCGTTCAGGAGGAAACATTCGCTCCGATCCTTTACTTGTTACGATACAGCGGCGATCTGGAGGAGGCTATTGCCATTCAGAACGGCGTGGTTCAGGGCCTCAGCAGTGCCATTATGACCCTGGACCTTCGGGAGGCGGAGCGCTTCCTTAGCGCATCGGGATCGGACTGTGGGATCGCCAATGTGAATATCGGTACGAGCGGAGCTGAGATCGGGGGTGCATTCGGGGGTGAAAAGGAAACCGGAGGAGGACGGGAAAGCGGGAGTGATGCGTGGAAAGCATATATGCGTAGGCAAACCAACACGATCAACTACGGCACCTCGCTTCCTTTGGCCCAAGGCATCAAGTTCGATCTATAGGACAGGGTCCGGATCTCAACAATAGGTCGATTCCGGTTCTCAGCGCTAATTGAGGCCCTCTACATTAGCACGGTCCATGCCCCGCTTGCGCAACGCACTTCATTTTCTGCCCTTGTTACTTCTGGGTGCATGTACATCCATTGGACAAGACAACATGGACCGCTCCGTGTCGTTGACACCGGGTCCATGGAGAATGGAGCTTTTCCTCAAAGATGTGCGGATCCCGTTCCAGTTCGACCTTAAAAGGACCGATGACCACCAGGGCTGGGAAATGCATGTGCGGAATGCTGAAGAGGTCATCGTAGCCAGCGATATCGTTCTTTCCGGTGATTCGATCCGGATCCGAATGCCCCTCTTCGACTCTGAATTCATCGGCTTGATCCAGACGGCCGACCGTATGGAAGGGCTGTGGCACAATTACTTGAAGGGGCCCGAATACACGATACCTTTCGTAGCCGTGGCTGGCTCCGAGGACCGTTTTGTTTCCGCGCGTTCCGCATCGGCTGATATTTCTGGGCGTTGGGCGACACGCTTCACTCCGGAGAAGGACGAGGCGTATCCGGGGATTGGATTGTTCCGTCAAAGCCCATCAGGACGGGTAACCGGCACCTTCATGACGGAGACCGGGGATTACCGCTACCTGGAAGGCACTGTATCCGGGGATTCCTTGCTGCTCTCGTGTTTTGATGGTTCCCATGCTTTTCTATTTGCAGCTCACATCCTCCAGGATGGAATGGAGGGTCGATTTTGGAGTGGCACACACTGGGAGACCTCATGGACCGCGCACAAGGACGCGGGATCAAGCCTACGTCACCCGGATTCTCTCACGCATTTGCGGGAAGGTTATGATATGGTGGACTTCCGCTTTCCTGACCTTCAAGGCCGAATGGTCTCGCCCAAGGATGATGCATTCAAGAACAAGGTCCTGCTCGTGCAGATCATGGGCAGCTGGTGCCCGAACTGTGTGGATGAGACCCGGCTACTTAACGAGATGTATTCCCGCTATCATCAGAAGGGCCTGGAGATCCTCTCCGTCGCTTTTGAGAAACATGCGGATACGGTGCGTGCGGTGTCGGGTCTAAGGCGTTTCAGGGATGTTCTGGATGTGCGCTATCCCATTCTGTATGCAGGCCTTGCCTCAAAGGACAAAGCGGCTGAAAAACTTCCTTTTCTGGATCATGTGATGAGTTATCCGACTTGCATCATGGTGGACCGCAGGGGGAACGTCCGGCGTATCCGAACGGGGATCTATGGACCAAGCACGGGAGCACATTACGATGCGTACCGGGAGCACTTGGGTGTTTTCCTGGAGCAGTTATTGGCGGAGAGCGACGGCACAGAAATAGCCGGACGGTGATCTCGTGTCATTCCACGTCACCATCCACAACAATACGCTCCTCCGTGTTCGCCAGAAGCCATGCCGTGTGGAACACCAGCAATGCACGCTGGTGAAGTAGGTCGTACTGGATCTTGTCCACCGTATCGCTTGGTTGGTGGTAATCCTCGTGAACACCGCTGAAATAGAAGATCGCCGGCACCCCTTTACGTGCAAAATTGTAATGGTCGCTCCGATAATAGAACCGGTTGGGATCCTTTCTATCATTGAAGGTATAGTCCAAGACCAATTTGGTGCTGGACTCATTCGCCTGCTCGTTGATCACATGGAGATCCGAGCTTAATCGATCACTTCCGATGATGTATACATACGGATTAGCCCCATTGTGGGCACTATCCGTTCTACCGATCATATCAATATTCAGGTTGGCGACGGTATTCTCCAGCGGGAATATCGGGTGTTCGCTGTAATACCGCGATCCCAGGAGCCCCTTTTCCTCGCCGCTCACTGGCATGACCAGCACACTACGCCGGGGACCATCCCCAGCCTTTTTCGCTTCAGCGAAGGCCTTCGCGATCATCATTATCGCCACCGTTCCACTTCCATCATCGTCGGCTCCGTTGTAGACCTCTCCATTCTCCACACCGATATGATCATAGTGCGCAGTGATCACGATCAACTCATCCTTTTTGTCGGAACCCTCGATGAAGCCCAGAACGTTCTCGCTTAGAACCTTATTGGCGGAGGCTTTGGCCCTGATCACAAAGTCCACCATGACAGTGGATCCAACCTTCTTTCGGGTCAGCTTTCTCATCGGCTTCTTGCCCAGAAGGTCGTCCATCGCGTCCTGTGAAACAAGGATCATCTGCATACCCCCTCCGCCTTCCATGGCTTCGCCTTTCACAGGAAGCCGCATCCGGGATCCGCTCACATAATGTCCCACCTTTTCCACCAACTCCTCCATGCGATCGGTGGTGACCAACAACACATCAACGCCCGTTCCTTTGGCACTTTCTCCCAGCTTGCGCAGGGCACCCATCAATGCCATGGGGTCCTTTGTTCCGGGCTCCTTGACCAGGCCCACTTTACCCACGGCACCTTGCACATCCCCTATGGACGACCCATCACCGAGATAAACCAGTTCCTTAACGCTCCTATCCTCCTTGATGGATTCGTTGAAGTACAGAAGCTCCTTCAGGAATAACAGTTCAGTCTCCTTGTGTGTGATGGAGATCGATCCGCTTATCTCTTCGATCAGTTCAAAGGGTTGGTAATACCCCTCCACAACAGTTCCTTTCGGTGCGTTCTCGATCGGCGGAATACCGGACGAAATGAAGTGTTCCCGGATATAACGTGCAGCCATTTTCTGGCCTTCCTTTCCAGTGTCCCGGCCTTGGTACGCATCACTTGCCAGGACCTCTAAATGCTGGCGCAGTTCCACCTCGGTCACGATGCCTGCATAATGTTCCGCCGAACGACCAGGCACAGTGGCCGGAGATTGCGAAAAAAGGATGCTTGGTAGCAACGCGACCAACACACCGATCAGATGTTCCCGAACTCTTTCCATTCCGGTCTTCCTATGGTCCTAGATGTGGTTTTCGATCCCTTCAACCCGCCGGAGGTGCCTTCCTCCTTCGAATTCCGCTCCAAGGAACGCATCCAGAATACTGACCCCTTCCTCATTACTGATGAACCGCGCTGGAAGGGCCAGTACGTTCGCATTATTATGTTGCCTGGCCAATGATGCCACCTCGGGCAACCATCCTAATGCTGATCGCACCCCTTCATGCTTGTTGGCCGTGATGTTCACCCCGTTGCCACTGCCACAAATGACCACGCCAATATCACCCTCCTTCTTGGCTACCGCATCGGCAACTGCATGCGCGAACGTCGGATAATCGACACTATCAAGGGATGTCGTTCCCTTATCCGCCACGGTATGACCCGAACCATTCAAATGGTCCTTCAGGTATTCCTTCAATTCGAACCCAGCGTGATCGCTGCCTATGATGATGCGCATTAGGCCTGATTAAGTGTCAAAGATATCCCGTTGCCGCTACGGCATCGATCCATCAACAGGATGATCGTGGGAACGACCTTTTTCGTGTTCACAATTAGGGAAAACGTTCCACTCATCAACGATCGGTCTTTCCTCATGATCGATCTGCTTCGGAAAACAAGTTTTGTTCTGATCATTCGCTTCACGTGGATCGAACGATCCAACACCCATTCCAACCACCCCGTTCTTTCAACAACCCTTCCTTCCATATATCATGAACGATCGTTGATCATTCACCCGGGATGAGGGCGGGTCATGACTTTGTTGCGTTGTTCATAACGGTCCGATCCTTGATGACCCGTGCGCTACTTTTGATAAGCCATATCACCAAGTCAGGTCGCATTCGATCACCAACATTGTGAACAGCTCTTACTATATCATCATCTTTTATTAGAAGAATTATAAATGCAAATAAGGTTGTGGATAGTTCTATTTGGGTTGATGCCATATTGTGCGGCACAAGGACAGGTAGAAGGTCCGGATACCACTCGCTATTACCACCCCAACGGACAGGTAAGCAGTGAAGGTGTACTCGTGGATGGAAAACCGGAAGGCTATTGGCGCACTTATTATGATTCCGGTGTCTTGCGTTCGGAAGGGAATAGAAGGAACCATCTGCTGGATAGCCTATGGAAATTCTATTCACCCGAAGGAAGCCTTCAGAGTGAAATTGAATACCAGGAGGATGTGCGGGAGGGGGAGTCCCGGAAATACAATTCCGTTGGTGTACTTGTTTCCAGGGAATACTTTCTGAATGACCAGCGGGAGGGAATGGCGGAATACTATCATGAGTCGGGTCCCATCCACATGGAGGTTCCTTTTAAGAATGGGAAAGAGGAGGGGACCGGTTATGAATATGCGGAGGATGGCAGGGTGATCTCCATTCTGTATTACGGTGCCGGAATGCTTCGTCGGAGGGAGGAGATAAATCGTGTGGACCGAATGGGATTGAAGCAAGGTCCATGGAAGGAATTCCACCCCAATGGAAGGATCAATTGGGAGGGGAACTATGTCGATGACCGCTTACAGGGTATCTACAAGGAATTCGATGCGCAGGGCAATCTGAAGGAGATGGAGAAGTACGATGCCGGTGAAGTGAACATCGCTGCGCAGGAAACGATGTTGATGGAGATCAAACGGACATTTCATGCCGGTGGCAAGATCGCGAGCATCGGTAGCTACACAAAGAGCGGAAAACGGGAGGGACTATTCAAGGAATTCGCAACGTCCGGTGAAGTGACCGGTGCAAAACTGTATTCGAACGACCGGCTCATCAGCGAGGGAATGGTGAACAACCTGGGGGTGATGGAAGGCCCATGGACCGAGTATTATGCCACTGGAGAAATGCGGGCAGAAGGGGAATACAAAGAAGGAAAGCGCAACGGCGACTGGGTATTCTTCCACCGAAGCGGCGAGACCGAACAAAAAGGGAAATACCTTGATGGTAAGCCACATGGGCCATGGAAATGGTACCACCCGAACGGACGCCTGCACAGGGAGGAGATCTATCGAAAAGGGAAGGAGGACGGCCCTTCGGTGGAATATGATGAGGATGGGCAGGTGATCACCCAAGGGGAATACATTGACGGCCGCCGGGAAGGGCCGTGGTTATATGAGTTGGGCGACCATAAAGAGGAAGGCGTGTACAAGGATGGGTACAAGGATGGTCAATGGGTGTTCACCTACGATAATGGCAAAAAGAACTTCGTCGGGAGTTACGTGAACGGTGAGCCGCACGGGAAACACAGGTGGTATTGGCCCAACGGCTTGTTGATGTTGGAGGGGCGCTATGTCATGGGTTTGGAGCAGGGTGACTTCACCCACTTTGACCAGAATGGTGTCATTGTTTTCACGGTCCGGTTTCGGGATGGTGCAGAGATCCGCTTCGATGGGGTGCGGGTACCCCCGCCATATCAGCCATGATCATCATGAACCATGTCCCCAGGTAAGATTGGCCGCACGACCCAGGTGGGACGGTCGGATGTGAACGCACCAATTACCCCGGATGCACTGAGCAAGGCATACGAGGATCTTCAGCGCAGGTATGATGACCTCCTTATCAGGAACTTGGCCGCCATTTTCAGGACCACCATTGATGGCCGGTTCGTGGAGTGTAATGATGCCATGGCCGGCATGCTTGGATATAAGGACAGAGAGGAATTAATGGCCCGCTCTGCAAAGGAGCTTTACTTCTCGATTACGGACCGGGATAAGTTCATCCGGGAACTCAAGCGTGAAGGCAGATTGATGAATTATATGATCTCGCTGAAACATACAAGTGGAAAGCGGGTAGAGGTGATGGAGAACGTGTTCTTGGACGAGGACCCCACAGGGGATCGAACGATCCAAGGCATGGCCTTTGACATTACGCCTTTGAGAGAAGCCGAGCGGGAGCAACAGGCCCTTTTAACCAGCTTGCGAGCGCTGGTGGAACATGTTCGGGATGGGATCGTCCTGGTGCAGGATGGCCGGATCCGTTTTACGAACCCAGCGGCAAGGAAGCTTCTGGGCAGCAATAACCTGGATGGTACCGCAATCGCGTCCCTTTTCGTCAATGAGGATATTGACGCAGTGATCGAGGATGCGTGCCGGTCAGCTATGCAGGATCGCCCGGGTTCCCATGTGTTAAGGACCTTATCCGGTCAGGAATTGGTCCTGTTCGCCGAGGGTTCCCTACATGAAGGCAGACCCGCTTATCAACTCACCCTGCAAGATCAAAGCGGACAGCGAAGAATGCTGCAGGAGCAGATGAGGATCCAGATGGCCGAGGAAGTGAATTCCCTTTTGCGCCAGGAGATCGAACATCATAAGCAAACGCAAGAGGAATTACGCAGGTCCCAGAGATTCTCGAGCATCCTCGTGGATAGTTCGTTGGATATGATCATCGCCTCCGATCCGGACGGCAGGATAACGGAATTCAATCCGGCCGCGGTATTGCGATTCGGGTGGGAGCGCGAAGAGGTGATCGGAAAAAATTCAAGCATGCTCTACGCTGATCGTGCCGGATATGACCACGTTCAATCCGAGTTGGCGAAGCACGGTG